>JBMCLZ010000011.1:0-12038 GCA_048615025.1 Candidatus Dojkabacteria bacterium
TGTTATTGTTACTGAAGAAGCAGGATAGCCTGTAACTTTTTCGAAATTGATCTCCAGATCGCCAGTTACTTCCACATCCTGACTAAATTCTGCAATAAGATCGTCGGTAGCGACGCGAGAGGCATAGTTATCCCCCCGATAAATCGTAATTTCAGGCTCTGCAATTAGGATACCCCAATGAGAATCTTGTTTAGAGCCCTGAGCGTTTAGCTGAGCCCTTCTTGCACTAGAACGAATAATATCTGCTGTTGCGTCTACTTCAGAGCTGTTCAGAAAGCTTGTGAATATGGGAAAACCAGCTACTGTTACAACAGAAATAAGAGCTACAACTAATAAAAGCTCTATAAGCGTAAATGCCTTCATACTAAATTTAAGCAAAAATAGACACAGAAGGCTAACCATTGATAGGCTAAGAATATGAAAGCTTTCACTATAATCGAAATTATTCTGGTTATTTCAATTGTAGTTCTCGTAATTGCTTTAGCTCTGTTTCGTCTTAACCCTTCTCAGATTCTTGAAGAAGCAGGAAATAGCAGACGTGTACAAGGAGTTCGTGAGATAGTTGTGGGACTTGAGCAATACGCTATAGACAACAATGGTGCAAAACCAACAACCTCTGGTAGTCCTCTGCCAGAAGTTACAGAAAGCACAATTTTCGATGATGGCGTACTGGTCCAAGATTTAGATGGTCTTGACCCAAACTATTTAATCATTACCACGCAAGAAATTGCTCGCAACAATTATTATGTTGGCTCGCTGAGTGGAGGAGGCATTCTAGTTGCTGTGAGTCAAGGAGATAACTCCCCCTACTATAGCAGGGCTGTAATTCCTCGAGGATCAGCTCCAGATCCGATAGAAGAAACTGCCTTGTACTACTTCGATTCATTCGGTAGCAGTTCTTGGGATTTTGGATCAACAAATGTCGTCGACGGAAACCTTTCGAGTTATGGGCAAGACAACGAAGACGGCGAACAAATGCGCCTCATATCTAATACTTCAGGAGCACCTCTTGGCGACATTACAAGAGTAGAACTAAGACTAAACTGGGCGTGGAACAACGGCGCAAACACTTACGCATACCTACAACCTTACTTTTCAGGAACAAACCCAGGGAATGTTTATCCAGATAATACTCAGACGGGAAACAATCTCCCAGGAGGAGGAGAGTACTCTCCCTGGTTTAACATTACAAGAGATCCAGCAGCACCATCTAATTGGACCTGGAGTGATATCACCAACCTAGACCTCGCTCTTGGCTTAGATCGAAACGGTTGGGGGCTTATGCGTGTATATATTGTACAGTTAAGAGTAACCTACACGAACTAAAGCACTAATGCTAGTCGCACAAAATCTAACAAAAGACTTTGGAGAGGGAAAAGGTGCCTTCGACTTAAACTTAGAGACAAAACATGAGAGATTATATTCTTCTTAGGACCAAATGGCGCGGGGAAATCGTACAAAAAGATTCAAAAGAAAGAATCCCAGAAGATGAACTTAAACTTTTTACCATCAACAAACCTTCAGCCACATTGCGTAAAGAATTAGAAAAGCTATCTAATATTCAGCTCGAAAAGGCAGATGGGCAGAGAATTATCATCTACACAAAGAAACGAAAACCCATTATAGATATATTAACAGAAAACGAACATTATGATTTTTATATAGAGCGCCCTTCCCTAGAAAAAATGTTTATCAAATCATATGAATAAGAAAGCATGCAAGAATTTATCAATTTAGGAAAAATCGATAGGTTATTGGCTCTTGGGTTGGGGAATTTTAATTTTGATCTATGCCCCGCTATTTAACTTTTTTAAAGAAAACGTAAATTCTACTGGAGTACGGAACTCTTTGATGCTGAGCTGCTAGCTGCGTTTAATTCAAGCTGAATATCTTAGCAAAGTAGAGAGTTTTATAAGTGAGGAGTTTCTGATTATGTTTTCCCTATCCGGGGGGATTGCCCCGATTTACATGGGATCTGGTATGCTAGTTGGCAGGGAAAAGACGAAAGAGCTTGGGTTTTACACAACAAAAAAATATTTCCCGCAGTATGTATTATGGCACAATGTTTTTGAGCAATTCACTCCAGATCTTGACTACTTCCCTGTTACTAGGAATATTTGCTTACGTAGTGTTCGAGCTTATTGCAAACCAAGAGCAAATCTCATTAGCCTTTTTTATTAATGCATTTATTGGAGCTGCCCTCCTAAGCATATTTTTTGTTGCGAGCGCTCAGCTAATGTCTAGTTATTTATCTAGAGGACAGGTAAATTCTCTAGGCTCGGGGCTGGTTTTTGTAAGCTGGCTGATGGACAGCCTAAGCGGTATCGAAGGCTACCCAGAGATTTTAAAACAGCTAAGCCCATTCTATTATTACGATGAAGCCTCACTCGCAGAAACATATGAATTAAGCCCAGAACTTATCGTAGTGCTTCTAGCTGCAACAGTAACTTCTTCTTGGACATACTCGTTTATCGAAAGAAGGATATCTATATCTAGTGAATTAAATGAATTTCTGAGGCCTGATGTGGAGCTGGGGGGATTCGAACCCCCGACCTCTTCTTTGCAAAAGAAGCGCAATGGACCAGCTATGCTACAGCCCCCCAGCACCAATGTCTATACTAAACACCAATACTGGAGTGCTGAAAAGATTATACCTTATCTTTCAGTCTGATGCAGCCAGATTTAGTAATTTTCAACATCTCTTCTAAGCGAATCCCTCCCCAACGTTCGTAGTAAAGTGCTGGTTCAATGGTAATAATCTGCCCTTCTTCAAGCGTATCTTCACTCCTCGGGTGGATCAACGGTTTAGCATGGATCTTACTGGGATCACCCTGCTCCACCCCATGACCTAAAGCATGCGACATCTCTTCCCCCAACAAGTCGTTTACAAAAATAGCCAACTCCTTTGCACTCTTCCCTGCTTTGACCTCTGAGATCGACTTTTCTAAGCATGAGTTAATCAAACTATAAAGAACTGAATATTTTTCATCTGGACTGCCAAGGTGAAGAGTCCAAGTATAGTCTGCCAGCTGGCCATTTACCTCAGCACCCATGTCGATCATTAGGATGTCTGGGGAAATACTCTTGTCGGTTGGGATATGGTGTATCTCTGCACTGGAAGTTCCAGATGCGACAATTGTCGGGAATGCAGTACCAGTTGCCCCCAATTCGAACATCTTTTCTTCCAAGCGACTTACCAGCTCAAGCTCGCTTAATCCAACTAACACGCTAAGGTTGGCAGCGACGACCTCCTCAAAAGCCCTAATTGTGATTTTGCTAGCTAGATGCATTATTATGAATTATGCATAAAAACGAAGAGAGATATCAAATCTATCGAGAGAATTTTTTAGGGGCTCTAGAAGAGGCTGCGCAGGGGTCTTGGAGTTCGATAAGCTATCTTGTACATAAAATCCCGCCATTACCAAAGGGAACCAAAATAGAGAAACTACAAGTCATGGCGTTTGGTGGCTCTACTTTCCATAGTGGCATCCACACAGGCAAAGAAGATTTCTTAGAGATAGAGAAAACAGAACTTCCCCAGCTGGACAGCTTGCAAGCAGTTGTCGATTTAGTCTTGCAACACTTAAAACCAGGTATAAGTCATCTTGCTATTAACTTTGCCTATCCGCTCAGAGCAAGCACTGAGCATGGAGTTTTAGATGCTGTATTGATTAAGCCAACCAAGGAGCACGACTTTAAAGGATTAGTCGGTCTGCCAGTTGGCTACACGGTCAAGAAGGTACTAGAAGTTGAGCACGACATCCATCTAGAAGTAGCTGTAGCAAACGATACAGTCTGCCTAGCTCTTTCCGGGCTTGTAGAACCCGCAAATACTATTGCAGGAATTGTAGGGACAGGAGAGAATTTCGGACTATTTGCGAGAGGGAGCGAGTACTTGGCACCTGTAAACCTAGAATGTGGTAACTTTAGTGGCTTTACCGCACTCGAATCGACGAAAAGCATCGACAAAAACTCAGATTTACCCGGAACTCAACTAAGTGAGAAAGAGATTGCAGGAGGTTATCTATATCAACACTTCAATTATTATGTGGAAAAGGGCGAAATCCAAGGAGACAAAATCGACGATACCAAGCAGCTAAGCGAGGTAGCACAAAACGACGCTGGAGATAGAGGGAATGCCGCCAAAACTATTATTGCAAATTCGGCCAAGTTAGTAGCAGCTCAGATGGCAGCGATTATGGATTTCCAGACCAAGAAATATTCCCCGCAACATAAATACTATTTTGCCATGGAAGGCAGTCTTTTCTGGTATGGAGATAATTATCTAGAAACAGTAAAAGCTCAATTAGATAAGTTTGGTTACAAAGACTCTCAGCTGGAATTTCGTGATATCGAAAATAGCTACCTAATAGGTGCAGGACGGCTCTTTAGTTTTAATCATTAATTCGTAAATGGAAATTGCGAAGTAATTTTTCCTAGAATTTATTTATTCTTTATTATAACCGAAACTTTGGTACCTATATGTTCCTCACTCTCGATATCCATATTTCCAGAATACTTTGCTGCTATCTTTTTAACTATAGATAAACCCAAACCAGAACCCTTTACTGTTGAACTATTTGATGCCCTAAAAAACCTAGAACCAACTAGTTTAAAATCTTTATTTGGAATTCCTATTCCATTATCTTCCACAATATACCTAACACCATTTTTTCTTGCTTCCACAGTAATTATCACTTTCCCACCTTCCGCTTTAGAATAGTTAATTGCGTTAGTAATAAGGTTGCGGAGCAAAATTGCGATTTCTTCGATGTCTGCTACAGCCCCACTATCCTTTTCTCCTCTAACTTGTATCTTCGTTTTCCTGCTTTTAGCAAGGTAGCGCAGCTCATCTACAACATCTAATGCAACATCAAAGGCATTAAAACGCACTGGATTAGAATCCCTATCCTTTTCTAGAAATAATAAATCAGATGTCAGGCTATTTAAGTAATCTGTTTGGCGAATCATCCCTTGTAAATCTAACTTTAACTCAGAGCTTATGGATTTTTCTGAGCTCATGGTTTGTAATGTTGCCCTGATAGCCCCAATTGGGTTACGCAGTTCATGTGCCGCGTCCTGTATGAACCTTTCTTTCGCATCATAAGTTGACTTGATCGGGGCTATTAAAAGTTTCGACAGGTAAATAGCAGCTAAAATTGCAACTGCGATTAATGGCAAAGTTAGCAAAGCTGTCATGGATATGATACCCTCTATCTGGTCTTGCCTCACCAAATTAGCTGAGCTAATAAAATGGGCCTCGAAACCAGCTTGAGATTGATAATACTCTGTAAGCTGCGAGTCGGTTTCGATTAATTTGGAAAAGTATTGTTCTTCGACATGCTCATTAGTCGATACCGCTAAAACAAAATAGAATATGCCCAATATTGATATCACTAGAAATAGAACGAGAGCCGTAGTTGCGATTCTTAACTTATTTTTTGTGTTAGATATTTCACCCATTTGTAGTATTTAGTTTGTATCCTAAACCAGAAATTGTCTCAATAATTCTATAATCATCGTCGCAGACCTTTTTCCTGAGGTTTGAAATGTGCATTCTAATAGGAGGAAAAAGGGTTTCAGAGTCTAATCCCCAGGCTGCCTCTATAAGGTTATCACTCTTAACCAAGATATTAGCATTATTAATTAGATGGGCTAAAAGTTTGAATTCGATCTTGGTTAAGTTCAAGCTTTTACTTTTATACCTGATTACATGTCTACCAATATCTAAACTAAATTCCCCAGCAGTAATAACAGTTGAGCTGTTACTAGCTTTATCTCTAATTTGTAGCTCTGCCCTAGCTTGAACTTCACGGAGATCAAACGGTTTAACAATGTAATCATCAAACCCTTGTTTGAAAGCTTTAAGCTTATCTTCGACCGAATATCTGGCACTTACTGCAATAACAGCAGCTTTAGAATCTACAGACTTTATCTTGCGAGCCGCCTCAAAGCCAGAGCCGTCAGGTAAATTTATATCTATAAGGAAGCAGTCTACTTCTGGGTTTGTAAAAATAATTGATGCCTGCTCTAAGGTAGCAAAGTGTTCAATAAAAAATCCCTGCTTGATAAAGTATTTGACTACTGCTAGAGCCATATCTACGTTATCCTCTAACAGAACAAGATAGCCATTGCTTTTGTGTTTAGCCGAGTTCATATCAAGTCTTGTCTTAGCTTCGCATATTTAATTACTCTGATATCTGAACCGCTAAGATCTTCGCAAGTGTATAAAATCAAATCTGTATCATAATTAGAAATTTCTTCACTTTTCTCCCCTGCTATTATCTCATATGTGTATCTCCTTTGTTGCCAGATAACTTCGACAAGATCGCCTTGTTCAAGCTTCCCTAATCCAGCAAAGCTAACCCTGTCGCGAAACTGGTCTGTCCAGTCTGAATAGCCATAGACATGAGAAGCAATTATTACAGGTTCGTTTCGATCCAATAGTGCGTTTCCAGACGGAGTTTTGAATTCAGGTGCTATCCAAGCACCCTGCCTCAAAGCAGTTTCAGAGTCTTGCCCAGTAAATATTTCTGTGTCTACACCGAGCTTTGCAATTCTGATTATATTTTCTTGCGGAAGCTGGAGATCTTTCTTTGGAAGCTTGATACTTGAACTAGAATTTACGCTTACACTAGCAGCTATTCCTTGTTTTTGTTCTACTGATTCTACAGGGAGAACCTCACCCTCAATTGCTTTTTGCCTTTCCAGTTCTATCAAAGCTGTGTATGCAACAAAAGCAGTGGCTGAAAATAGAAGCAAACAACCAGTTATGAATAACAGTTTAGCCCTCTTCATTATCTCTAAATTTACAGTGAATTATAGCAAGTTGAGTACTGGGCCTAAGTTTTAACTTAGGCCCAAAATCAGCTGGTTAGCTATTTAGTTTGTTAAAACCCATAATAGTCATGCCTGTACCAGCGATCAAACCTAGTAGGATTACTACATACTCAATAGAAGATGTTGACTGAACTTCCCCACTTGTATCTGCTGTGGAATGTGCTTCTGCGATACCTTCAGGAAGTAATACAGAATCGATGATATGTACTACTCCGTTAGTTGCATCTACATCAGCAGTAGTTACTCTTGCATCGTTAATAAAAACATCGCTACCATCAATGTTTACGGTAAGAGTTTCACCGTTGAGTGTGTTTAGTGTCTGTCCATCTGAAAGATCACTAGCAAAGGCTTCAGTATCTACTACATGATAAGTCAGAACGTTGGTTAGATCGTCTTGATTACCTTCTGCTAAGAGACTGTCTAGTGTCCCCTCGGGAAGAGCATCAAAAGCATCATTTGTTGGAGCGAATACCGTATATTCTGCGCTACCGTCGGACAAAGTGTCTACTAACTCAGCTTCAGTTACTGCAGTAACTAATGTAGAAAGACTTGGAGTCGCTTGGGCTAACTCAACAATGTTCTGAGTTGCTTGAGCTTGTATTATGGAAATACCACTCACTAGTAGCCCCAAACTAATGAAAGCTGCCCCAGAAAATAAATTAGTGTGTTTCATGCTTTAGTAAATTAATAAATTATTTAACAAACACAAAAATAATCTAGCGTGAGGGTGTATAATAAACGTGAGATCAGTGTAAAGAAATTGTATTGCTGCTAAATTTCTTATGCAGTAGAACTACCTAGAAAAAATAAGTTCTGTGACCCGTCTAAAAACAGCATCCGGACTATATTTACGCATGAATGTGAGGATGCCAGCGCCTCCTGCTGCAGGGTATCTTAGCCTCTTAGATTTGTCTGTCGCTGCTTTGTAGATTACCTTAGCCACAGACTTAGGATCTGCCCCACTGCTACCTGCAGTATCCATAGTTTTGTTAAAACTTTCGTACAACTTTGCATACTCTTCTGGCACCTTATCTTCGTCTTTGGCACCATCGACCAAAGATCTTCCATAAAAGTCGGTTTTAATCGTACCAGGCTCGACTAGTTTAACCCGCATTCCAATTTTGTTTAATTCGTACTGGATTGATTCGCTAAATCCCTCGACGGCAAATTTAGTCGAATGGTAGGGACTCATCATTGGAATCGCAAGCCTCCCCCCCATCGAGGAAATATTTATAATTACCCCGCTTCGCTGAGACTTCATCTGTGCTAAAACAGCCCTTGTCATTTCAAACAAGCTCAAAACATTTACCTTAAACTGCTGTTCGATCTGCTCAGGCTCGATTGTCTCGAAGGGACCGACCAATCCGTAGCCTGCGTTATTAACTAGTGCATCGACTCTTCCATACTGCTTAACCGTTTTAGCCACGACTTCTTCTCTTTGCTTAGTATCTGTTACATCTAGCTTCATAAGCTCGATACCTTTGTTCTCTGCAAGTTCCTCCTCCTTCTCTGGACTACGCATCGTTGCCACAACCTGCCACCCTTTTTCTGCAAAATACTTAGCTGTGGCTTTCCCAATCCCAGAAGAGCTTCCCGTAATAATCACAACTTTTTTGTTTATCTTTGTAGATTTTTCTTTTGATTCATTCATAGCTTCAGAGTTTAATTTAACTAGAAATTAAAGTAACTCAACTAAATCATCGAAGACACTTGGTGAGGCAATAACAACTGCATAGTACCCTTTATCTACTTCGGCGACATGGACTTTTGCACCTGCCTCTTCGGCAATTAACATGGGGGCATAGATGTCGATCATTTTAGCATCGGGACGGTATGGATCGAAGTAGCCACTAAAATAACCTTGTGCGACCCAGGCTACAGATAGAGTCCCTGTACCAAGAATCCTTTGCCGATAGAAATTGTCTTGTATTTGCTTGAACTTATCTCTAATATAGATATCTTTACCGATTTCGGAAAGCTGGCTGAAACTCATACTCTGATCTGAAGCAACTTGCAAAGTGTGGTTTGCTCCAGTTACTTTTACAGACAATCTCTTACCATTTAGATAAGACCCATTACCTTTAATCGCTTTATACATTTGCCTCGAAACAGGATTATAAACTAGACCCAATACTGGTGAGCCGTTTTTAAGTAGCGAAATAGTTGTACACCACATTGGAACACCTGCAGCAAAGGGTTTTGAACCGTCGATCGGATCTACTGTCCAGACGTATTCAGCCTCTTTAATAAGTTCGGGAAACTCTTCTCCATAGAACCCTGTCCCTGGGTAAGCTTCTCTGACCATTTCGTAGAATTTTTTTTCTAGTTCTCTGTCGAAATTTGTCGCCAGATCAGCACCATCCTCTTTGGTTTTCGAAATAGATACATTTGACCACTCACTTAGGACTCTATCGCCTTCCTTATACGCAAATTCTTCAGCAAATTTTAGTGACTCTTCTAAATTCATGCTATTTTTCCAATTTATTTTTTAGCTGTTCGCGGTCTATTCCAGAAATATCAAGCTTGTTTTCTTTAATTTCTAATTGCTGTTTAACTTGGATAAAACTGTTTACCCCCAGATCTTGAGACAGCACCACACCTGGGCCAATTGCGCTATTCCCACCTATCTTTACTCCAGGCATTAGCTTTGCACCAACTCCAATTCTTACATACGGACCTATTATCGCTCCAATTTTCTGCACTCCTGTATCAATTTTCTCTCCTTTAACCTCAATACTTATATTTTCCTCGTCTAGCCTCAAGTTTGCAGTTACAGCCCCAGAGCCAAAAGAGACGTTTTTGTCGATTATAGAATCTCCTACGTAGTTGGTATGGAGCCAAACTTCTTCCCTGAGATAACTCCTCGCGACCTCCGAGTTATAGCCAACTACACTTTTATCTCCTACAATGGAATCCCTTACGAGAGCACCATTGCCCACGATTACATTTTTGCCAATGTAAGCTGGACCATTTATACAAGCTCCATCGAAAACTTTCGCCCCAGACTCTATAACGACTTTCCCCCTTACAGTCGCTTTGTCTGAGATAAAGGCATCATCCGCAACAATCTGCGCTTCTAGTGTACCTAAAAAGTATTGCATAAGGCTCAAAACATGCCATGGATATTTGATTGAGTTCCATTCACCGCTGTATCTTAAGAGCTTGAACTTTTTATCTGTGTTGATCATGTCGTTTAGTGCTGTCTCGTATAGATCATCTTTATTGGAAGATGCTTTTGCTAGGCTTTGCTTTAGATCTTTTACACTCGAGAAGTAATCAAAAACAATTCTAACTAGATCCGAGGGTTCATTTCCTTCTCCTGGCTTTTCTATTACCCCTTTCACTTCTTCGCCTTCTACGAGAAGATAGCCTCCAGGGAAATAGCTGTCTACTTTGTACCCTGTTAATATGTTGTGCCCTCCTGCTTTATATTGTGATACTTTGTTCGCAAACGACTCGATTAGATTCGTTTCGTAGACATCATTCCCATTTATAATTAAGACGTCTTGCTCGTCTACTAATGATTCTATACCTGTAGACACGGCCCCTGCTTGCCCGTCTCCTTTTTGCTCTAATATTCGTATATGTTTTGCAGAAACATTTTCTTTTAGATCCTTCTCGACAAGTCCGATATTGTGCGAGCCGGCTATAACTGTGAACTTCTCGAAGCCATTTGCCAAAAACTGTTCGATGATATGCTGCAGGACTGTTTTCCCCAAGAACTTGTAAAGATTTTTTTCTTTTAGCGGCTCGAAACGACTACTACTTCCAGCTGCCAAAACCACTACATGAGGCATTTCCACAAGGAATGTTAGCACAGCTAGCAAATATCGTCTATTGAGCTCACTACCCCCACTTTCATATCCTGTGTTGTATCTTAATTAGAGCTGTTCTATAAAGATGGGGAAAGAAGATTTGAGAACTTGTCGGGGAGACAGGACTCGAACCTGCGACCTCGCGCTCCCAAAGCGCGCGTTCTAGCCAACTGAACTACTCCCCGCTATCTATACAAATGAACCTGGAAAGATTATAACGTATTTCTGTAACAACTCTAAGCGTAAAAGGGATTCAATTCCAAGGAAAAACAAATAGGTGCTGGTGCCGGGAGAGGGACTTGAACCCTCACGCCCTAAGGCCACGGATTTTAAGTCCGCTACGTCTACCGATTCCGTCATCCCGGCGCATTATCCAACGCCTCAAACTTTAGCATAATTGCACGATATAGTCGCAATTGCACAAGAGGTGCTGAGGTGTAGGCGGGAATCGAACCCGCGAATGAGGGTTTTGCAGACCCATGCCTTACCACTTGGCTACTACACCAAACTCAATGAGCTTAATTATGATTATACTACAGTACTATTGTTGTGTAACGATCTCGAAAATTTCAGGGAAAGCAGTATCTTCTTGGAATAAGTCGATTAACAACAAATATTTCTCGCCAACTTCGAACAACTTTTCTTCTGAGACTCTTTGTTTAAAGTGATCTATCGCTTCTTCCCTATCGTCTAACTCATCTTCCACAACAAAAGCGTCCGCTATGTTTTTCCGCAATAACATCTGCTGCGCCTTAATCTGTGTGTCGACAAATGCAAAAATTGGTCTTTCGATATGGTGCCTTGCCAAAAGCGAAATCTGATGCTTGTTACTACTTGTATAAACAATACCCTTAATATCTTCTCGCTCACTCAGTAGTTTAAAAATCATTTCAGTAAACAATGAAAGCTCTTTGTGTCCATGAATCTCTGGTCTGTCGTGTCTTACAATTCCTGGTTCGATAAGTTCCGTTGCCACTTGGTCAGTCCTCGCCATGAAAGCAACTGACTCTGCAGGGTATTTACCTGCAGTACTTTCTCCAGATAACATAACCGCGTCTGAGCCGAGCAAAATCGCTGTTGCAACATCGTTTGCCTCTGCTCTTGTAGGAATAATATTTCTTTCCATAGAGTCTAGCATTTGGGTAGCAGTAATGACCGGCTTGCCGACACCTATTGCTGTACGGATAATCTTCCTCTCTACAATCGGCACTTGTTCAATTCCCATCTCTACGCCAAGCCCTCCTCTTGCAACCATAACACCGTCTACCACCTTTAGTATTTCGGCGATATTGTCTACCCCCTCAGAGTCTTCGATCTTTGCCACGATCTCTATAGGATGGTCTTTAGTGTACTCACGCACAGCAAGAGCATCCTTTTTATTTC
>JBMCLZ010000012.1:0-11788 GCA_048615025.1 Candidatus Dojkabacteria bacterium
CTTCCCAACACCTGCGCCACCAAATAGACCTACCTTACCGCCCTTAAGAAAAGGACACAATAAGTCTATAACCTTAATTCCTGTCTCGAGAATCTCGCTTTCCTTAGCCTGCTCGCTAAAAGATGGGGCCTTGCGATGAATAGGTGCCCTCTCTTTTACTTCTAACTCACCCCCCTCATCTATGGTGTTTCCTGTAACATCGAACATACGCCCTAACACTTCTTCACCCACGGGGACAGAAATAGGAGCACCAGTGTCTAATACTTTTGACCCACGAGCGATCCCATCTGTTCCTCCCATTGCAACCGTACGCACACGGTCATTACCAATATGCTGCTGCACTTCCAGAACTAATTTTTCGCCATTATCGAATTTATATTCAAGTGCATTGTAGATCTCTGGAAGCTTTCCCGGAAAGTATGCGTCTACAACAACTCCAATAACGCTAACAATTTCCCCATAATTCTGCTTTTTATCTGCCATATTTTTATTACTTAAATTAATTTAATTTTTTCTATTTGATTGCCTCTGCTGCGTTGCTAATTTCTGCAATCTCTTGAGTAATGGCTGCTTGCCTGCTCTTATTGTATTCTAGAGTTAACTCATCGACCATGTCTGATGCAGCATCGGAAGCGTTTTTCATTGCGATCATACGCGCAGAGTGTTCGCTTGCCAGCGACTCCAGAAACACTTGCAGGATCTGCGCCTCTAGCACTCTTTCTAATGAATAATCTAAAACCTCTGCAGCACTCGGTTCAAAAATCAGCTCGCTCTCGTGGGTATCCTCTATAGGATCGTTTACTGAGAGCTCTCCTGCGATACTCTGGAACATTTCCATAGATTCGATGCTCATTGGAAGCAGTTGCAAGACTATGGCTTTCTGAACTAGTGACGTTTGGAATTCTGTAAATGCCACATGCACTGTGCGATACTCTCCGCTTTTGAATCTATTCTTTATTGCCATAATAATAGAACCAATGTTTTCTACGGTGGGGTTATCTGGGATATCTTCGTATATTTCTAAAAGATTAGCATCGTTGTACTTGGCAAACTTCGCCCCTTTTCTCCCGATAGCGAGCATGTCGACCCTACCTGCTAGCTCATTCTCGCTAAGATACTGCCTTGCTGAAGCCATCACAGAAGAATTATATGAACCACACAGACCTTTATTCGAAGAAACAAGGACAAGTAGAGTCTTTTTTGCTTCATCTGGAGTTCTGAGGTAGTTTCTGCTGGAAGTTTCTAGCTCACTATTAGCTAAAATCTGCGCAACTATGGAACTAAGCGTCTTTGTGTATTCACGGGAATTATTGGCCGCTTCAACAGCTTTACGCATTTTAGCTGCTGCGATCATTTCCATCGCCTTGGTAATCTTCCGTGTATTTTTTACAGAAGATATTTTTGTCTTTATTGCCTTAGCATTAAGAGGCATTGATATCAACAAATTCTTGCACCAAATTAGCTAACTCTTTTTCGACCTCGTCGCTCCATTCCCCAGCGGCTATTTTTTCCATAAGCTTTTTACCAGTCGTGTTACCGTAACTGATTAACTTTTGTTCCATAGAACCAAGCTCGGAGAGCTCGAATTTATCGAAATAACCTCTGCTAATGGCAAAGATAACAAGTACCTGCTCTTCTACGCGCAGAGGTTCATACTGATTCTGTTTTAAGAGCTCTGTCATTCGCTTTCCTTGGTCGATCTGTTTTTTCGTCTCTGGGTCTAAGTCGCTAGAAAACTGCGCAAAAGCCTCCAGATCTCTAAACTGCGCTAAGGCAAGTTTCATACTCCCAGCAACTTTCTTCATAGGCTTGATCTGTGCAGCCCAACCTACTCGCGAAACAGATGCCCCGACATTTACTGCGGGCCGCTGCCCCTTATAAAACAAGTTTGTTTCTAAATAAATTTGCCCATCTGTGATCGAAATTACATTAGTAGGGATAAACGCTGAGTTATCTCCGCCTTGCGTTTCTATAATAGGAAGTGCAGTAATCGAACCTCCGCCATGTGCTTCGTTTAGATTACAAGCTCGTTCTAATAGCCTAGAGTGAAGGTAAAACACGTCTCCTGGATATGCCTCACGACCTGGTGGGCGCCTTAGCAAAAGAGACATTTCGCGATACGCAACCGCCTGTTTACTTAGATCATCGTATACAATTAGAACATCCTTCCCCTTATTTGCAAAGTATTCTGCGATAGTTACGCCAGTGTATGGTGCTAGGTACAAGCTTGGAGCTGGTTCACTCGCACCTGCTGCTACTACAATCGTATAGTCCATTGCCCCATGCTTATCTAGAGCTGAGACCAGTCTAGCTACTTTAGATTCTTTCTGCCCAACAGCGACATAAATACATATTACGTCTTGGTCTTTCTGATTAATTATCGTGTCGATTGCGAGTGCGGTCTTACCTGTCTGTCTGTCACCAAGAATAAGCTCACGTTGCCCCCTACCAATAGGAATTAAGGCATCTACAGCTTTAATTCCAGTTTGCAAAGGAACTCCAACAGACTCTCTGCTCATAACCCCTGGCGCGATCCTTTCGATAGGATATCTATTTTCTGAATTGATTTCGCCTTTGCCATCTATAGGCTCACCTAGAGCATTAATAACTCTGCCGATCATTTCTTCAGATGCTGGTACAGACATGATCTCACCAGTACGCTTTACATAATCGCCCTGTTTGATCCCCTGGAATTCACCAAGGACAATTGCCCCAATTAGTTCTTCTTCTAGGTTTAAGCTTAGCCCTTTCACCCCATCTGCAAATTCGAGCATCTCTTGGGATCTTACTTCGCTTAGACCGCGAATCGTAGCGATGCCATCCCTTATAGAGACTACCTCTCCCATTTCATTCATAACAGGACCCTGTTCGATGTTTTCTACAGCCGAAGCCAGTGGTTCTAAGACATCTTCTCCCTCAGCTTTAGCTGCTTCACGAAGCTGCTTACCAAGTAGATCTATGCGCGAACGCAAGTCGAGGCTATAAACTTTGTCGTTATGCTTCACGACAATCCCTCCTATTAGAGAGTCATCGATAACCTGGATATATTCTTCCTTATCTCCAAATACAGATTTTATTTGTGCGAGTGCATCTTTCCCAAGTTTTTTTGCGCTTGATATCTCCACCATAGCTTTCTAGCATTAAAATATAAATATGTTAATTTCCTTTTACAGCTGCGGATATTTCCGCAGCAATCTCGTCTGTGTCAGATTTCTCTGCTTTTGTTCTGGTCAATTTCTCCGTGGACCTTACCACTAATTCGCCAATTCGCTCACGCAGATTTGCAAACATCTGTTTTTCTTTCTGCACTATCTGCTCTTCTGCCTTTGCAATCTTATTTTCTGCGTCTTTTTGGGCCTTCTCTTCGATTTCAGCCTTCTGTTTCGCCCCCTCTTCCTGAGCTTGTTCAATAATGGTGCTGGCCTCTTTTTTTGCCTCCAAAATTATTCCATTTGCTCTATCTTGTGCATTTTTCAGCTCAGTTTCTAGACGCTCCGCATCTTCAACAGACTTATTTATTACTTTCTGCCTCTCGTCTATCACAGCGATAAGCTTTTTAAAGAGAAATACATAAAGAATAAGAAACACAACCAAAAAGTTGATCAGGCTAAAAAAAGCCATACGTATATCGAACCCTATGTTTCCTAGTACTTCGCCAATTTCCATTTTAGAGTAAGAAGAACGCTACTAATGCATAAATGGCTGTAGATTCAACAAGTGCTACCGCGATAATAACCTTGCTGAAAATACTCTCTTCTAGCTTTGGGTTTCTCCCAATCGCTTCGAACGCGCTCTTAATAACGATTGCCTCGCCGATAGCTGGGCCAAGCATAGATAGGATCATAATACCTTTAGCTAAGTTTGCTGCTGCTTCTGGTTCCATTTTAGTTAAATAATAATAATTTATATAAATACGATTGTACTAATGTTTTACTGCGAGCGAAATATACGAAGACGAGAGCGCCCCAAATACTATCGCCTGCAGAAAACCACTCAAAAGACCCAGAAATATAACTGGGATCGGAAGAAAGAGGGCGAAAAGCCCTAAGAGAACACCTATAAGCAACTCTCCGGCAAACATATTACCGAAAAGTCTTAGCGACAAGGAGACCACTTTGGCAAACTCCGAGATCAGGTCTAGAATGCCCACGAATACCTCTACAACACCAAATATTACCCCTTCGACCCCTCCTTTAAATCCTTTAACCAGTTGCCCAATTCTAATATACTTATTCACGTGAGCAAAAAAGTTGTACTCTTTAATACTAAACATATGGGAGAGCAATACCATCGCAACTGCCATACTTACTGTGGCATTAATGTCGTTAGTAGGAGTGCGAAACATGCTGGTTCCATCGTAAGTGAACGCTGCTAGCAGAGGGAAAACGGTTGTGACCAGGTTGGCTGTAGCAATATAAATAAATAGTGTGCCAATAATTGGCAAGATTACTTTTGCCACCTTACGATTTCCAGTAATTTTCTCGATAAAGTCCCAGCTAAGCAGAACGATCATTTCGAATACAACTTGCAGCTTTGTTGGGTTCTTAATTCCTTTTGTAAGCAAATATACGCTAAGGGAAACAACCAACAGGATAATGGTAACAAGCACCTGGGTTAACATCGCGTTTGTAATTGGAATGCCCATAACAACCTCTAAGGTTTCTGGTTGTACGTTTAGTTCAGTAGTTTCAACTGTCATAGTTGTCCATAATTCTTTTTCTTATTTGCAAGATCACGACCCAAGAAAACAAATAAAATGCTGCTAAACTTAGCAACGAAAGAAATGGCCAAGTGCCGAATTGCTCGTCTAGCAATCCTCCCAACAAGCTTCCTGCTATACTCGTTGTAAAGAACAGACCGATCGAAACTGGAATGAATTTATATAGCTTATCTTTTGCTTTCACAAGATGAATTGTAACAAGAGAAATTAGAATAACTTGAGCTTAACCTGAGTTTTACCTGAGTTTGCGAGTAAGTCTCAGTAAGGTAAAACTTAGAGAACCATCATATAGCCTTTACCTCTTCTGGTTTGGATGATCTTGTCCCCTTCGAAAGGTTTTGGCATTGCAGTTCTAAGTTGGGAAATAAGCTTATCGATTGCATAATCTGAAAACTTTTCTAAATAATGAACACCCCAAAGCACTTTTGCTATTTCCTCCCTAGACACTATCTTTCCTGCGTTGTCATACAACAGCAATGCAATCTTTTCTTCCTGAGGAGTAAGCCTTTCGAGATACAATGGCTCGTCGTTGATCATAATGAATCTTCTTTCGTCTAAAATGTCGAGATTTATCTGCTTAGAAACATAAGTGCGAAAGAGCTTAGGTACAATTTCGTTTTTATCTCTGGCAACCAGACCAGATGAAGTAAGATAGTTGAACTGCAGCTGGTTACGAGGAGTAAACTGTTTTTTTATAAGGATATCGATAAGTATCTGTTGATTATCTTTGCCAACGCTTTCCCAGATTTCGTGCAGCTTCCACTCGATTTCATAGTCGTCTAAAAGGAGCTTAGGGTTTTCTGGCAACTTCTCCTCTCCAATTAGGACCCCGACTAAAGAAGGAATCCCTGCAGTGAGTTTGTATATTTTTGCCCGCATTCTAGGGCTCATTAGTTTAAGCCTTTTCCCAAAACCTGTTTTAGATAACTGTTTTTGTGAGTAATTGGGTATGACAAAAAAGTTGGGATAATGAGAAAAGAGTTTACCGATCCCTTCTGAGGGGTTCTCACTCCTTGGATTGAGGTAAGAGTCGGAGATCATCACTGTAGTGAGCTCGAACTCCGGAACTATTTGATTTATAGAAAAGATCTTGTCTAATGTAAAAAAGAAAGAATTAGAAAATTCTTTTATTTTCTGAAACTCGTCGAAAATTAGCATCGCAGGTGTGGCTTTACTCTTATTTTCTTGCACCAATGCAATAAAGTCTGCAAACACCCCAAATATTTCTGAATAATCTGATGGATCTAATTTGTCTTCAACGCATCCGCACGCGCGCATAATCGCATTAGCAATACTAACCAAAACTGATGTTTCACTGAGATCATTAAGACTTACGTAATTCAGATAAGATATACCTTCTGGGTTTTTTCCAAAAACTTCATGTTGAAGGGATGTAGATAAGCCATTTCCAGCAATACCTAACAAAAAATTAACTTGTCCTGCCTTCAGTTTAAATTGCTCTAAGCTATTTAGCTTTTGCATATATTTACATGATATCACAACTTGACATGCTATAGTAAGGAATGGGTAAGGTATTTGAGTTGGGAATATTTATCTTTCGCAGAGATCTTAGATTAGAAGACAATACAGGGCTATTACACATACTCGAAAATTGTGAGCTAGTACTTCCCGTATTTATTCTCGACCCATACCTGCTAAATGCATCGCCACGGAAAAAGCCTGCGATTCAGAACATGGTAGAATCTTTAGAGGATCTAGATCAGAAGTTGCGTGGGCGCGGCTCTAGGCTCTATCTGCTGGAGGGCAAACCTGAAGAGGAAATAGAGAGACTAGTTTCGCAAAATTTTTCTAAGGTTGATTCAAAAAGACTTGCAATTGGGTTCAACTTCGACTATACACCTTACTCAATTAAAAGAGACGAGGGGCTAAAAGCCCAGGCTAAGAAAAAAGGATGGGGGTTCGAAGCAAAGCACGACCAAACTTTGGCTGTTCCGGGTGAGGTTATGAACGGAGATGAGGAACCATATAAGGTGTTTACCCCATTTTACAAACGGGCTAGGGAAATACCGGTACCTATTCCTCGAAAAAACAACTTTAGTAACTACTATTCTAGCAATATAAAAGATGAGCGGGGTCTAGATTACTTAGAAAAGGTTTTGCCTCTTGGGGAGCGCTCAGACAGATACATAGGGCGAGGAGGGCGCGAAGCTGGGAAAGCACAGCTGAACAAGTTAAATGATCTTACAAACTATAAATCTTCTCGAGACAAACTAGAGCTAGAAAGCGGAACATCGCACCTTTCTATGTATAACAAGTTTGGTACGCTTTCGATTCGTGAAATATACCATAAAGCTAAGGGTATGTTTGGGGGGGACTCTTCATTTATAAGTGAGCTTTACTGGAGGGATTTCTACCAACATATCGGATACTTTTTTCCAGAAAGCTTCGAGACAGAGTTTCAGGAACAATACAGTGGGTTTCCTTGGAGGAAAGATAAAGCTCTATTCGAAAAGTGGTGCGAGGGAAAGACAGGCTACCCGATAGTCGACGCTGCTATGCGCCAGCTTAATGAGTCTGCATATATGCATAACCGCGCACGCATGATCGTCGCCTCATTCCTTACAAAAGATATGCTTATCGACTGGCGCCTAGGCGAGGGTTATTTTGCAGAAAAACTTATCGACTACGACCATGCAGTAAATGTTGGCAGCTGGCAATGGGCAGCCTCTACCGGAACTGACGCACAACCATACTTTAGAATCTTTAACCCATGGCTGCAGCAGAAAAAATTCGACCCTGAAGCAAAATATATTAAACGCTGGCTACCAGAGTTAAAAGATGCGAGCGCAAAACAGATACACGCCTTAGAAAAGAAGAACGATTTAAGTTACTACGAGCAAATAGTAGATCATTACGAAATGCGTAAAACAGCGATTTCGTTATTTCAGGAATGGAAAGATAAATCAAATTAATAGGCATATATGAAAATTGGATTAATATTTCCACACCAACTTTTTGAGCAAAATCCTATCTTCGAGATGGATCTAGATCGCATATACCTTATTAAAGACTCACTCTTCTATGGAGACAAGCATACGGAATTAAAATTCCACCCGAAAAAGATCGCATTACATGAAGAATCTATCGAGAAATATATAGAGAAATATAAACCTAAGATTTATAAACTAATCGACTACGATAAAAATAAAACTATTAGGGACTTCGTTAGAGACCTACCAAAATCTGTAGTAGAGATCATTACATTAGACCCAATCGATTACTTGCTAGAAAAAAGACTAAAAGAGGAATCGGAGAAACAAAAGATAAAACTTACCTACTTCGACTCACCTATGTTTTTAAATTCCAGGCAAGATCTGGAGGATTACAAAACAAAGATTGAAGAGCACAAGAAAGACACGTATTTCTTTAGCAACTTTTACATCTACCAAAGGAAAAGACTCGGAATTCTCATCGATGAGAATGGCAAGCCAGAAGCCGGGAAATGGAGCTTCGACCCAGAGAATCGCAAGAAATTCCCGAAAGAAATTAAAATTCCAAAGACAGAGATAAAATTCGCAACTACACATAGAGCTGCTAAGAATCAGCTAAATAAATTCTTAGAAGAAAGGCTTGCAAACTTTGGTGATTACGAAGATGCTTTTTCTGCCAATGTTTCAGTAGGGTTCCACTCATTGCTTACCCCGGCGCTTAATATCGGACTAATTACCCCTAAAGAGGTTGTAGAAGAAACTTTGAGATATTCTAAAAAACATGAAATCCCGCTGAACTCACTCGAAGGTTTCATAAGACAGATCATTGGCTGGCGGGAATTTATGCGCTTTATCTACCTCGAGAAAGGAAGCGATATGCGCACGAGCAACTTTTTTAAGCATAAAAAAGAGCTAGACTCTTCTTGGTACGAAGGCAAAACTGGCGCAGCACCAGTGGACGATTGCATTTCCAAAGTGCAAGAAAATGCCTATCTTCATCACATCGAGAGGCTAATGGTAATGGGTAACTTTATGCTTTTAAGCGAGCTAGACCCTAAGCAAGTCTACAAGTGGTTTATGGAGCTTTTTATAGATGCCTACGATTGGGTAATGGTTCCAAATGTCTATGGGATGAGCCAATACGCAGATGGTGGTTCGATGGTTACCAAACCCTACATTTCTAGCAGCAATTACATTCGCAAGATGAGTGATTACAAGAAAGAAGACTGGTGCGAACTTTGGGACAAAATGTATTGGGATTTTCTAGAAAATCATAGAAACAAACTCGAGAAAAACCCCAGAATGAGTATGATGTACAATATTTTGGACAAGAGAATGGACAATAAAAAATGAAAAGACTGCTTCTTAGCTCAAAAGGACTTCGCAATAAAGCCTTGATACCCATCTTAGAGAAATTAAATGGCAAGCCCTTTTCAGAAACAACGCTTACTTTTGTTCCCAGCGCGATGCACTTCTCAAGCAGCGATAAGCATTGGTTCTTTGAGGAGAACAACCCTATTGCTGAGCTTGGCCTTAAAGAGTTACAAATTGCAGAACTTTGGGCATTGCCTAGAGTTCTGATACTAGAACGCTTTTCCAAAGCAGACATACTCTTTTTTAGTGGTGGCCATGCACCGAGCTTTCTCCATGTGTTAGAGGAAAAAGAACTAGTCGAACCCTTAAAACAAATGTTAAAAGATAAAATATATTTCGGCTCGAGTGCGACCAGTCAAGCTGCGGGGCCAGATCTTCTTACATCTAATCAGGAAAAAATTGATTCATATAATGAGCTGACAGGCTACAAACCCGAATCAGGCTTAGGACTTGTTGATTTCTACACAAGAGCACATTACAAATCTCCAAAACACAAACAATATAATAAAGAATACGTGGAAGATCTAGCCACAAAGACCGAGAAAAAAATATATGCGATAGATGACGGGACAGCAGTGTTGGTAAAAGATACTGAGATAAGCGTTGTCGGAGGGGGCGAGTATTTAGTGCTCAACTAGGCAATAACAGCAAGAAAAGTTACGGCTATAAGAGTGATTGCAGTTAAGAAGAACTGGATCCTGCTGATCTTTTCTTTGAGGAATATGATCGATAAAACGATTGCAATTACTGCTGCTACAGATGCAACACTCGAGATAATACCTGTCACGCCAAGAGTCAAAGCATACCAGAAAAAAATTAGAGATAATGTCATGAATATCCCTCCTAAAGAAGTATATTTGTCCAGTTTAAACATTCCAGAAAAACTTTTTTGCTCGAAAAAATAGAGAGAAAATGCCACAGGTATCTGCGCTAATGCAAGTGCAAAGAGAAAATCCATGGTCGAAGTTTCATTTATAAAGTATTTCGAAATAGAGTCGGAAAATCCAGTTGCAATAGCAGCAACAATTGCCCAGATAACAGACAAATTAATGAATCCTTGTAATGAATTATTGTCGCCTTTTTCTCCGAGAAAGCTCAAAATAGAGATGGATACGATTATTATTCCCACAAATAATAACTGTAAAGATGTAACTGATTCAGAATTTATGAAGAAAGAAAATATTATTGTGAAAACCGGATAAGCAGAGAAAATTGCTGAATTTACAGCCAGTTTTCCTCTTTGCAAAGCGTAAAGTGGTAAAGCCTCAGCCAATAAAGCACTTAAAACTGCGATTAGGAATAGGTTAATCTTGAAATCAAATGAATAATTGAAAAATAGTAAATAGATGTTGAACCCCAAAAAACAAAAAAGTGCCTGTGAGATGTACTTTTTTGAGTCTGATTGACCAGAACGCTTGAACAAAACATAGGCGGAACCAGAAAAAAACGCCGCCAAAAGCCCGAATATTATTTCCATAAGTGCACTTTACATGATCCCTAGCAGATCTGCTATTGTTAGTATTACGAAGATTGCGTAAAAAAGCATGCCTCCGAACATTAGGGCGCGTTTTTGTTTGCTTGGGCGTAGTTCTGGAGGGATGAGCTTGGAATTCATTAGCCATAGAAGGGACACAGCAACTCCCACCATCGACACAGCAGAAAAGAATGTCGAGATAAGTAATATTCCGAGCGGCTCGCGTAAGTTAGCAAGAGAAATTAAAATCCCCGCTAAAATCTGAGACCAGAGAAAGAAAAAGAAGATATTGCTTCTGCTAAATTTATTTCTAATTTTTTCAGAAAGAAGCTGTAGATTTTCTGTCATTATCCTAGAAGTAGTCTCGAATATGCCCAGCTGGGTCTTAAACAAAAATAAAACTCCAACACCTAAGAAAAAAAGCTCGAATACCCTGCCGAAGCGATCATTAAGTTCAGTACCTTGAATAAAAATAAAATTTAGCCCATCTGCTCCGTTGTATGGGTGAGCAAGGCTAAAAGAAATAAGTGTCAGCATAATAATAGAAATTAGCCCAATCCCCCAAAAAGTAATGAACTGCTCGAGATGTACCAGCCCCATCCATCTTTTAAACTTCTGCATATTTAATTCGTTTATTGTAAACGGCTCACCTTTGATAAGATGCTTGTCTTGAGTGTCGCCAAATTTCACCTGTGAGTCGACATTTTTTGCCATGCCTAAGCCTTCGTCTTGTAGGTAAAAAGAATGCGACATAATAAGGTTCCCACCTGCCCCAGCATAGGCAATCGCCCCTAGAAAAAGTGGAATATCTATGTCGCTTGGTAGGAAAGTATAACCATCACCTAGACCGAACAAGCCCTTAATAAGTCCCACAACCGCCTCTGGACTTACAACAAGCAGCATAATTATTGTAAGAATTGGAATCGAAACGATAATAACAAACTTCTGGAAGTTCTCTAGGGTTTGGTAGACGGTGCCTCCGAGTGTAAGTAGTAGTCCAATTGTTATTAGCATAAGTACAGTTAGATATTGATGATTCTCTACCCCCAAGATATGACCGAAGATCTCACCGCCAGAGCCTATAATTCCAGGCCAGGCGAAAGAGAAAAAAGTTGAGAGGATAAACCATACTGATAGCCACTTGGAAAGCTGCCTGAAAGCCGCATAGACACTGCCTCCTGTTGCAATTGTATACCTCCCCGATTCGCTTGCTAGAATATATTGGACTGTCACACCGAGTATCGCCCCCCAAAGGACACCGAATCCTAC
>JBMCLZ010000013.1:0-11786 GCA_048615025.1 Candidatus Dojkabacteria bacterium
TCCAAGGCGAAACAACAACGAGACAAACCTCCCAATAAGATTGTACTGCTGGTAAATCGGCACAAATAGATATCTGAGATTAATGGTAAAACCGCTGTAATAAGCAAGATTGGCTAGATACCTACTCTGCCCACGCACCAGCTCCAGGTAGCGATCCCAGTACCACCAGATCGGAAAATTAAATACAAGTTCTTGCAATTTTGGGCAGCTAATATTTTATTTTCAGTCTAACTAAGCTAAAAGATCTCGCTCACTTCCTACCAACAGAAGTTTGGGCGTAAGCAAAATGTCCATCACAAAACTGTCTCTTCTCTTTTTACGTAACTCGAAATCCTCAGAACCCAAAACTGTGTAGTTAATCTCGCGCTTCTCTTTCCTCTCTGCCTCGTCTACTACCTGACTCAAAGCGTCCAAATCTATTTCGCCGATCATGATCAGATCTACGTTATGCTCCGTAGACTGCACACCGGAAATGTAGTCTTCGGTAAGAATCGCATAGCTCACATCTCCAAGCTTGTTTATGTTACGCAGTACATCGCCACCTAATCCGAAAGTTTTGAAGATCATCCCAGTAAGTTCATCCACCAGTGGGCCTTGCGGGTTTAACATAAAGTACTTTCTGTTCCCTCGAGATTCAGACTTAAGCAGCTTGATCTCTTCTAATCTGTTGAGTTCCCTTCTAACTGCATTGATCTCTTCATTTATCTCTCTCACAGCACCACGCAAATGCACAGGGATATCCTTGTGAACAAGAAAGTAATGCAATAGCTTGATTCTTACTCGCGACACAAACAAATTGTCTAGAGCTTTCTTCGTGTTTACCATTAACTTTTTACCACTTATATTAGGTTTGACTCTGCTGTATTATAGCCGATCGCTCCTAGTGGTACAAAATAATTCAACACTAAATCCCAGCTTTTTCTTTTACTTGCTTATAGATCTGCTTCCGCACTTCTTTATCTTCCTTGAGAAACTCTATTGCAGCATCCTTCCCCTGCCCTAGCTGACCATCGTCGAACTTGAGCCAACTACCAGCTTTCTCTACAACGCCATGGGTTACAGCAGCATCTAGCAGAGAAGATACCTTATCGATTCCAGTAGGATAAACGATATCGAAGGTTGCTTCTTTAAAAGGTGGAGCCATTTTGTTTTTTACTACTTTAACCCTAACGACATGACCAGATACATCCGTGCTTGTTCCTAGTTTTTCCCTACGGCGGATATCGAGACGTACAGATGAGTAAAATTTTAGAGCGTTACCACCAGTAGTTGTTTCGGGGTTCCCGAACATAACCCCGATTTTCATTCTCAATTGATTAAGAAAGACGACTGTTGTCCCAGTCTTACCAGCAATTGCAGTAATTTTCCTGAGAGCCTGGCTCATTAGTCTTGCTTGCAGACCCATGTGAGCGTCCCCCATTTCACCCTCTATCTCGGCCTTTGGTGTTAATGCAGCAACCGAGTCAACTACAATAATGTCGACCCCACCTGAGCGTACTAGAGTTTCTACAATCTCTAGAGCCTGCTCTCCGTAATCTGGTTGCGAGATAAGCAGGTTTTCTGTGTCTACCCCGATACGCTGGGCGTAATCTGGATCCAGTGCATGCTCTGCATCTACAAATGCTGCAACGCCTCCACTTGCTTGAGCCTCGGCAACAATATGCAACGCAAGAGTAGTCTTTCCTGAGGACTCAGGTCCATAGATCTCGATAATCCTCCCTTTGGGGACACCACCTATCCCAAGCGCAATGTCTAAGGAAAGGGCCCCTGTAGAAATCGACTCAATGTTTTTACGAACATTATCTTCTCCCAGTTTCATGATTGCTCCTTTACCAAACTGTTTCTCTATTTGTTGTAATGCTGCAGAAACAGCTTTCTGCTTTCCAGTGTCTTGCCCAGATTCCGACTTAGGCTTAAGAGATTTCCCCTCCGGTTTCTTAGCTATGCTCTTGGTTTCCCCGCCCTTAGTTTCTTTGCTTGCTTTGGCCATGAATTAATCAAATTATAAGTAAACTAAACTATTTTAACAGTAACGTGCAATTCTAATAAAAATCTAAACTGAATCTAAACTCCCGCTTAACTGCTAGAGAACTGTAACGTAACGACCTGAAACCCAGCCCTCTTCTTCACCTATGCGGATTTTGTACCAATCACCCTGCTGATCTGTCCAGATATATTTTTCTCCTGGCACGGCTCCAGTTATAACTTCACCCCCTAAACCAGGAACAGTGCGGACATTTAATACTCCCGTTTCCGTATCTGTAATCCGAAGAACCCGCAAGTCACCTCGTTCAATTTCCATTTCAACAACGACGTTTGTATTTGGTAATACAAGTTCGCCACCAGTCGTAATTATGAATTCTTCTGAATATGCCCCTTCTTCGAATGGGGCTCTTAAACTTAGTTGGAACTGTTTTTCGTCTCCAGGTCGAAGAATATCGTCTTCATCTAGAATAGCTATCTGAGTCTTAGATACCCATTTTTCGTTTATCCAATACTGACTATCCTCCCCGTCTTCGCGTGTAAACAACAACTCTCCCTCGCTGCCAGGAAAAATCGTGTTATCCCCAATATTTTTAAGCTCGAGATTAACTATCACTTCATCTCCAACTGCGACAACGCCCTGCGGACCACGGTATTCGACAATCTCGATTCGGTAAGTCTTCGGCTTGGGTTCATAGTTTCCGATAACCTCTGCAGAAATTAGATCGAAACTAACCTGCCAAGTGCCAAACAATTCGTCTACTTCGAGGCTCGCGCGACGTTCTTGCTCGTTTATATCTAAATGCAGTGCTTGCAATCTCAGCTCGTTCAATTCAAAATCATTTTGATTCGTTAATTGCTGCATTATATTTCTAATTGCTGTTTGGGAACTTAAGGAAAAGTCCCTGTCGCCTCTTTCAGCGAGATAAACAATTACAACTGGCGCTGCATCCGCCCCTTCCACAACTATTTCTCGTTCTACTCCCCCACTTATTCCTTGGTAAATAGTGCCTGATTTATCTACAACATAATGAACTGGAATGTCTTTAAAGAGAAACCTATCTGAACTGAAATAATAAAACATGCCTTTATACCACTCCTCGCTCGAAATATTTGTGTCTGCTTCTAAAAACACAGGTGTAACAAGAATATATTGCGGTGGTACATAGTTGTCTGCTTGCTCGATTAATCCTGTGTCTATAGCTACCTCAGACTTAGAAATGATATTAAGCAAGGTCTGAGCCTCTGTTTGGGGAGAATTATAGATAGAAACAACAAAGAACAATATGGGGAATGAAATCAATAATAAAATTTTGATTTTTGCTAACATTATTTGCATCCTACTTATAGTCTAGAGGAAGGAGAGGTATAACACCAAACCTTGTCTTGGTTCAAGCATAGATGATTTGAGTTTTGAGTCTAGGCTGAGCAACTTCTTTAACGCAAGCTCTAACTTTGCGCGGCTACAGTAATTTGCGCTCTGAGCTACCTTGCGCCGGACAAAGCCATTTAATTGCTTTGGATTTTCGTAGTAATCGAGTAGCTTTCTCAACTCTAAAGAAATGTAACCAATTATTTGAGCATAATGTATCTGCTGTAACAATAGCTGATCAAGCAATTCATATGCCCTTTCTTTATCAGTAAGAGCATAGTAAAACAGTTGCCAGATTTCTGCATTTGTATCTCGCTGAATGAGCTGTAAATCCTCTTCCATGATTTGCTCTCTTTGGTCCATTCCTATGAGTAGATTAAGCTTTTCTAACTCGGAATATATAACTGTTAAATTCTGGCTGAGCAGTTTGTTTTGCAGAATCACTCGAACATCAGAGCTTATTTCGATTTTTTGCTGCCATAAATATTCTCTAATTATTTGTATTTTTTCCTGCTCGTTGAGTGTATTAAATTCCTTTACCTTTTTTTGTTTTTTCATTATCTTGTAGATTTTTGTTCTTTTGTCTAGTTTTCCTGACTCGTATAATACAAGCTCGGTTTCTGCAGGCACCTGATTCTTTTCTATAATTTCCTGCACCTGATCTCTAAAGCCCGCTTTTCCTTGTGAGATAAGATTTTTTAGAACCACAAAAGAACTACTAGAAAAAAAGTCTTGGGCACTTGTAAGCTCTGGAATATCGCTTAGCGATTCAAGTTCGTCTGCATAATATTTTGCTATTTTAAGTTCATTTGAATGTTTTTTTTCCAGAAGTTCATCTAGCTGTTTAGCAGATAAATAATGTTCCTCGCCTCCGATTAAAATTACAGACATTTTACTTACAGATCCGGGGTCAAATCATCTGCTGGTAGCTCTTCTGTTAGCTCAACTTCCTCTGGTTCTCCAAGCGGGGGTTGAACTGGATCCTCGAGAGGCATTTCTTGCATGCCCAGCATTTCCTCGCTTTCAAAATTAATAAGCAACTGATCTTCTTCGAACTGCGCGCTTGTGATAGTTATCTGATCACTACCAATTAGTTCTTGGATTATAGACACCGCACTATCGCGATTCAGAAAGCTTAGCCCAGTCACAAGTGTAGATTGTATCTGCTCACGTACTGCATTTGGGATCGCAAATCTTCCAAATGAACTTGAAGTTATCTCTAGTTGATCCCCCTCTTGAGTAAGCGTAATTTTTAGCCAAAGGGGGTCGTCTTCTTCTGGGGTCAGGTTCAGAAGAACAGAAATCTCATTATCAGAAGAGTTAGAATATATTTGCTCCACATTAGAAATTTTCCTGTCTACGAGATAAGCAATTTCCTGTTCACTAAGGACTAGTTGGTACAGACTAGGTTCTATTAACGTAGCTTTATTCAGTCGATCCGCAAGTCTATAGTCGGGCGAAACATCTGCAGCCGAGCCATAACCATCGTTACTTACTGAACCGTTTATAAATAATTTAAGCTCTCCCCAAACTGGTTCAGGTCTAAATATAAATACTGCCACCAGGGCTATAATTAGGATTAAGGGGATAATCACAAAAATTGTTACTATAGTGCGGCATCCCAGTCTGCCTAGACCAAAGATACTGGGACCTCCTCCGCGTTTTTTAGCTTTTTTTTTTACTTCTTCTTCTCCTACAGGACCAGGTATCAATGGCGATGGAGTTGACACTGAAGGGATTGATGAAGCAGGAGCTGTTGGGGTCGGCTGGCTTGCTGAAGCTGGTTGCTGGGCAGGAATTGGTTGCGGGGTTGCTACATTCGCTTCTGCAGATTGACTAGGTTGAACAGGCTCTGCTTGACTAGGTCTTATAGGTGGCTCACCAGCAGATGGCTGCGGTGTTGGCTGAGCGGGTTGCGCAGTTGGGGAAATAGCCTGTTGGTTAGGCGCACTCTCTCTTGTTTCCTGCGATTTTAATTGATCGAGATCTGGAGTTGATGTACTTGTACTGGCATTTGCCATTACACTTGCTTTTTCTGTAGTAGGCGTGACCGATTCTGGTAATGGAGCTGTGGACTCCGATTTAGACTCACTAGGCATCGTTACACCTCCAGCTGACTGGCTAGGTGTCTGTTCTGATTCTGCTGAAGCTACTGCATTAGCTGGCTTACTTGCCTGGGTCGTTTGTAGGGCTGACTCTTCCGATTTTGCTTCTGACTCACTAGATTGAGCTGGAAATGGATTACTAGTTATTGTTACCCCTGTGCTAGGATCTGTAGTAGACATTGGCTGATCCTCAGCAGGTGCTGCAGATGCAGGTACGGATGTTGCAGGTGCTGCAGGATCAGGTGTTGCGGCTGCAGATGCTGCAGGTGCAGATGCTGCAGGATCAGATGTTGCGGCTGCAGATGCTGCAGGTGCAGATGCTGCAGGTACGGATGTTGGGGGTGCTGCAGGATCAGATGTTGCGGGTACGGATGTTGCGGGTGCTGCAGGATCAGATGTTGCGGGTGCTGCAGGATCAGATGTTGCGGGTACGGATGTTGCAGGTGCTGCAGCTGCAGATGTAAGCGAGTTCCCATCAGGAATTGGCTCTGCTGGCAAAGATCCGCTACCTAAATCTACTGTCTTGACCTGTGTTTGCTCGTCAGGATTACTTGAATCTGTCTGGTTATCTTGATTATTTATATTGTTTGGATCCGCCATATCCCTAAATTTTTCACTTAACTAATATTTCAGTTTAGTAAGTTTCTGGAATTGGGTCAAAGGTTAGGAACCTTTTTATTAATTTCTTCGTAGAATTAATATTGGGATGCTTACCTAAAAAGTCTAGATAAACCTGCACCTCCTGCACTCTCAGGATGCCAGAAGCTCCAATGTAAATCATTAGGGAAGAGATCGAAGTAGTTGCACTGAGTAAGATTAATGGGAGTGTTCGTTCGCTGGTTTCTAGACCTGCCCAAATCTTATATGTAAAATACGCAAAGATAAACATTGCAAATCCTGCAAAAAGTTTGCGCAAAATTGGCATCACAAGTTCTCGCCAATGAAGATGTAAATACCTGCGATTAAGCCAAGCGATCAGCAAAAGTGCTTCGATTGTAAACATGATGCTCGAGCTAAGGGCAAGCCCAGCAACTGCTGCTACCCCACTTTCGCGTTCAAAGAAGTATTCTAGATTGAATTCCAAAGCGAAAATATTGAATTGATCGAAGTGACTAAAGTAATTTGTAAGCAAAATTCCCGAAGTGATCCCGCCAACCAGAAGTACGAAAGAGATAGCCAACGGTCGAAGTGTGTCGTGTGCAGCATAGAACGCTCTGTAAAGCAAAGATCTGAGACTTTCGAAAACTATCCCAGGAGCGAAGAAAAGCAATACCCATGCTATCGAGTATGTCTCGAAGAAGCCGATTTCGTCCCCAAAGATACCAAAAGACAGACGCGAAATTGGTACCCTAAGTACAAGGATAAGAATTGCAGCTGGGATCGAGAAGAATAGCACCTGATTTAAAATTCGAGTAAATATCTGTGAAGCTAAAATTCTATCGTTTTTGGCAAAAGCTTTGGCGAGTACTGGGAACGATGCAGTGGCAAATGAGCTCCCAATAAGACTTAAGGGAACAGAAATTATAAGCACAGCTAAGTTGTAGAAGGCGAGCGAACTACCTACCAAACCAAAAGCTATAAAACGATCGACTGCAATTCCAATTTGCTCTGCAGACATAGAACCAATGCGGGGAACGGCAACCGTTCCAATGCGATGGATGTAGTAGTCACCAGTGTCTATTACAGGCTTATATGCGAGTCCAACATAGCGCACAAGCGGTATCTGGATTAGTAAGTGCACTACTGAGCCAATCACAGTTCCCCAGACAAGCACCCATGGGGAAGCTCCGAGAATTGGAATAAAGAGATAAATTGCCGCGATTCGTCCTAAGTTATAGAATAATGGTGCCAGTTGCGGCACCAAGAAGCGTTCAAATAGATTCAAGACAGTGGAAAGATAAATACTAATTGCAAGGATCACCTGTGGGATCATCATGACACGGAGCATCATTACAAGCTCATCCATCTGTTCCTTAGTGATCGGCGTCTCTGGGCGGATGACGTTTTCTATTAGCCAAGGCATAAGCCAGCCAGCGCCTATTGCAATCAAAACAGAAATAATCACGAATACGACTAGAGACATGTTTATTAGCGTCGAGAAAACACGGGCAAGTCTGGCCTGCCCTTTTTCCTCCAAGACGGAAGAAAGAATTGGAAGAACAGAAGCACTAATTGTTCCAAACAAAATTATTTGCGTTATTAGCTCGGGGATATTAGCAGCAAATATGAACTGGTTGTAAGCTTCGGTCCCTAGGTATCCCGCTGCAAGAGAATTAAACAAAAGACCAAAAAATTTGGTCGCCAGCCCAATTATCGCAAGCATAAAAGCAATCGAAACGATCTCTGTTTGTTGCCTAACCAGAATATTTTTTATGTTGCTAATCGCACGCCAAACCATTTGTTATCCTTGCCCTTCTTTCCTTTGTTTTGATCCACCTCTGAGCCTTGGTATTGGCACGAAGAAAACTACTGTTAGTACAATTAAAATCGCTGCTAAGGATATTCCACCAATAACCAACTCTTCTTGTTGCCTCTGTCTGGTTGATTCCAGTTCACTATTTATGTTCAACTTAATTTCGTATTCTGTCTGAGCAAGTTTTCTTTCTTCTACTATTTGCTCTAAGACAAAAAGTAGTTCTGTGTCGAAATCTATTAACTCATCTGGTTTTACTTCGATTACGACAGTGGTTTGTTCACCAGAAGCAACAGTAATAATGTTTTCAGGGTAAGAAAGGCTCAGGTTATTTTCCGCGATAGTATTTGTTGTCTGTTCTGTAGGTCTTAGTTCAAAGAGAAGATCGAAATCGAGTGGATTATCTAGGATAAACTCTGATTGGGCTGTACTAATTCGTTTAAAGGTGAAGCTAACCTCTGCAGGTTCTACAGAAAAAGCTCGGTTTTGCTCCTCTTCTGCGCTCACCCTCAACGGGGAGTTTGTAGAGAAAGTGAAGCTAAAACAAGAGAAAAACAAGGGAACCATCAGAGCTAACTTTACCGCAAAACTGGTACCCTTGCTTAATTCTTTCACCTTCCTAAATTCTGTCTAAATTTAGTATTTTACTAGCCTAGCTTTCAGAGTGAATTTCTTCGGCCTGCTTGATCGAAAGTTTTAGTCTTCCCTGATCGTCCCTCGCAACCACTTTCACTCTAACTTTTTGCCCTACTTTCAGTACTTCTTCGACATTCTTCACAAAACCGTCTTTGACTTCCGAAATATGAACGAGCCCGCCTTCAGAACCTTTCTCGAAATCGACGAAAGCACCGTAGTCTGTGAGCTTACCTACGACAGCATCATACGTTTGTCCGATTTCGACTTCGCCTACGACATTGTCGATCATTTCTAGGGCTTTGTCACGAAGTTCTTTGTTTGGAGCCATCACGACAACTGTCCCATCGTCTTGGATGTCGATCTGAACCAAAGACCCCAATTCTTCCAGCATTCCACGGATTACTTTCCCGCCTGGTCCGATTAGTTCTCCGATTTTTTCGGGGTTGATTTTAACCATATCTACTTTCGGCGCATACTGCTTCATTTCTTTGCTTGGCTCGGAAATGACTGCGTACATTGCATCTAGAATCTCTAGCCTTGCATCTTTAGATCTGTCGAAAGCTGCTTGCAAAATTTCTACTGGCACTCCTCTGAGCTTGTTGTCGAGCTGAATTGCAGTGATACCATTTTTTGTACCTGTGACTTTGAAGTCCATGTCTCCGTAGAAATCTTCGACATCTTCCATGTCGGTTAGGATTTCGTACTTGCTAAGATCTTCGTCGTCTGTAACAAGCCCAAGTGCGACTCCTGCTGCCATTGCTCTAATTGGCACGCCGCTATCGAACAACGCAAGCGACGCTGCACAAGTTGCAGCCATCGAGGTTGAACCGTTCGAACTCATAATCTCTGAGTTCACCCGAATTGTATAAGGAAACTCGCTTTCTGCAGGAAGTAGTGGGCGAATAGCGTTCTCTCCAATATTACCGTGTCCGATCTCTCTTCTACCTGGGTAGTAAGAAAATCTACCAGCGTCTCCAAATGAGTAATTTGGTGAGCTATAGTGATGCATAAATCTCCTGGTTTCTTCCCCTTCGAAACTTGCAATTGTCTGCGCAAGATTTAGAGCACCTAGAGTAAGCACAGACAAACTCTGTGTAATCCCGCGAGTGAAAACCGCAGAACCATGAACTCTTGGTAATACTTCTGTTTCTATTTTTAGTGGCCTAATTTCTGTTAGCTCTCTGCCACTAGTACGCTGCTTATCTTGCAGAACCATTTTGCGCACCTCTTTTCTTGCAACATATTCTACTGCTTCTTCGATCGTAGCTGCTCCTGGTAGGTTTGCAATTGCCTCTTCGTCTTCTCCTGCCTCTTCCTTAAGAGCAGCAGCAAAATCTGCTTGGATCTGAGCCATTTCTGCCCTTCTTGTGTCTTTGTCGAGCAAAGCCTGCTTGATGCGGTCACCATATTCGTTTGCGACTCTATCGATTAGTTCGGTTGGTGCTGGCTTGTCTTCGTATGCCTGCTTCTCGCGCCCATGCTTTTGAGCAAGATCTTCTTGGAACTTTAGTATTGGTTGCAGTTGTGCAACAGATTCTTCCAACATTTTCTTCATTACGTCTTCCGAAACTTCGTTTGCCCAACCTTCGACATTAAGCACACGCTCGCCGACAACTGAGACAATCATATCCATCTCAGTTTTTTCCTCTTCCGACTCAGTCGGTGCCCAAATAAATGATCCTGTCTCGCTAAGCCCGACCTTCACACTCGCACTTGGCCCTGCAAAAGGCACGCTCGAAAGCATTAGAGCAGAACTTGCAGCAATTACTGCCAATTGCTCTGGATCGTTCTCATGATCGTAGCTAAGTACTGTAATAACAACGCTGACAGGAGTTCTCCAGTATTTCGGGAACAACGAGCGGATCGCATGGTCTACCTGTCTTGCTTTAAGCACTGCGTCATCCGAAGGTCTTGTCTCGCGCTTTATAAAGCGAGAAGAGCTAATGATACCTCCTGCATAGTACTTTTCGATGTACTCGACTGATAGAGGCGTGAAGTTTGCATCGATCGGGCTGTCTCCAACTGTTACCGTTACCAAAACAGTCGTCTCCCCTTTTTGTAAGGTAAGAGCAGCATCTGCCTTATACGCATAGTGATTTAATTCGAATTTGAGTTTGCTACCCAAAAAGTCTACAGTCTCTACGACTGGTTCTGGCATTGATTTACCCATATATTTTTCGCAGCCTTTCCCTCCCAGGTGAACCCAATTGATGAAGAAATTTCAACAAAACTCGTATAAGTACTGTTGTAATTCCTTCGCAGATTCACTGGAATTTCGGGCTACTTGTATTAAAATTAACTATTGGAATTATAACAGGTATGCGCATATTAGCAATCGACTACGGACAAAAGAATATTGGGCTCGCAATCGCCGATGTGCCCTCTGGCGTAGCCACTCCTCTAGAAGTGGTGCGTAAAACTCGCAACAGCCAAGAGCTGGAGGAGATATCGAAGATTCTACAAAAATGGCAAGTCTCGCAGGTGGTAATTGGCATCGCCCTAAATAGCGAAGGCGAAGAGACCCAAAGTTCTAAAGAGGCAAGAAGGTTTGGGAGTGATTTAGCCCAGATCGAAGATATCACAATCGACTACATCGATGAGCAAAACTCTACCAAAGACTCAAACCTCGGCCTAAACCCAAAACGCAAGCAAAAAATGGGCGACGCTTACGCTGCTGCGGCCATTGGCCAGAGGTGGATTGGGCTACAGCCAGCTTATCGTTCTTAACTACGACGCTTTGGAGAAAAAACTAGGGATTGAGATCTGCATCTAAAAATGCCTTCAGGCTATCCAAATCCTTTGCATCCTTGTCATAAAAATAAGTAGTGATTCCAACAGATTCGGCACTTTTCTTTGCTTCCTCACTGTGTTCAAAGTAAACTACATCCCCTGATTCTAAATCAAAATGTGCAAGCATTCGTTTATAGTATTCTGGATCTGTCTTCTCTGGATCATGTTTCAATGTAAACAATTCATAGGGCATATCTTTTAAGCCAAACTTCTCGATTTGCTCATCATTGGCACCTGTGAGGATAATCTTTCTATTTGGGTATGTTTCTTTCTCTATGAATGAGTTAATTGCGTCTACAAGTATTGTTTTCATATTTCTCTTGATAATAAATTAGTAATCGCTAACAAAAGTACAATAATTCCCCATTGGGGCGAATCTCACATCCTTGGAGCTGAAAGAAATTGGAAAAGTGCCCTCAGAAACTTCAGGAACGCCATCACCGATAGTAATGTGTGGATCGAAGTCTTGCAGGATAGATTTGCTTTG
>JBMCLZ010000014.1:0-11687 GCA_048615025.1 Candidatus Dojkabacteria bacterium
CTACACGAAACCGCAGATCAATTTTTCCTTCGTTTGGTTCGAAATGGATGTCCGAAGCGCGCTGCGAAATTGCGTCCCTGAGTATTTCTTCTATTACTTTCGGGGCACCTTTAGTTTTATCTTGTAAAAATTCCTCGAATTTTTCACTTAATGATTTTTCGTAATACTTAAAGGATTTTTTTACATCATCTCTCAAGGAACAGTAAACAACGATCTTCTTTTCAGGAACGATTTCACGAAGACGATTACGTGCTTCGACTAACTTCGCAGGCTCACAAGTAGTTAAAGTTATTGAGGTTTTATCCTCTTCTAGAAAAACTAACCCATATTTTTTGGCAAACTCTTCAGGGAGAACCTCTACTTGAGCTTTAGAAACTGGCTTAGAGTTTAAATCGTAATACTTAGCACTATAAAATTCTGCAATTGCCTGCCCGATTATATCTCTTGAGGCTAAGCCAGAACCAATTAGATAATTTTGTAAGTCCTGGGATTGGTCCTTGTTGTCTTCTATAGCCTTCTCGGCGGTCTCTTTAGAAATATAGTTTCCAGAAAGCAAAATTTCTAGGAGCTTAGGCATTTTCACTTCTTCTTTCTGAGATTCTTCTCTCTGAGGTTGACTCTGCGAATTACTTTCTTTGCCATCTGGCTTACGTTCGCTCGTAATAGACTGGTGCAGCTCCTTGATCTTATCTCCACCGGAGTTCTTATCATTGGGTTGTTTCTCTTTATTTTGAGTTTTTTTAGCTTGTTCCTTTTTCGTCTTGAGAAGCATTTCTAGGCAGCTTTGCTTTCACGTAATTAATAATTTCAGTAATAGAAGAGTTAGATTTTACAAAATAATTTGCAATGCCATATTTCTCTGTTTTCTCTTTATCCTCATTTTGCGACAAATTTGTGGTTACTGCAACAGGTGTAGCAACTCCCATCTTCTCTTTCTCTTGCAAGACCTGGAAACCATCTTTTTTCGGCATGATCAGATCAAGTAGGATAAAATCGTATTTATTTTGAGTTAGCATTTGTATCGCCTGCTCTCCGTTTTCAGCGACATCTACACCAAAACCTTCATTTTCTAGCTTTAGCTTTAGGGATTGAGATAGTGGTATTTCGTCTTCGGCAACTAGGATTTTCTTCATAGAAATATAATACCGCGTCTTAATATTTTAGCCAAATTTGTTAAAGTTAATTATGCGCAAATGGCATAAACTACTGATATTTTCTTTTGCATTTACTGGATTCAGCTTTTCAATATTAGTAGTTGTAGCTGCTTTACATTTTTCCAACTCTAAGATGGAAGAAAAACTATCAGACTTCAACAAAGAACATATTGCCTTAAAACCAACAAGCGAATTAACTGTTAATTTTGTCTCGGCTGCAGAAACAAAGACAGAAGAATTTAGCTTTGAGCTTAGCAATTTCTCAGAACACGACTACACTTTAGAACTAGCCGGCAACAGTTACATCTACCTCCCTGCGGGAAGTTCAAAAGTAATATGGTTAGAGATTCCAGTTATGTATACAAAATCAGATAGCAATACAGAGGTAGAAATCTCGACGACAATAGGAAATAGTGGACTACTCGGCACTAAGGAGAAAAGCATTATTAAAAACATCAGTATAGATACCCAGCTGCTCCAAGAAGAAGAGATAATTACATCTAGACTTAATCTTTCCCCAGAAAACTTGGAAATTGCTCCAGAATCAGAATCGGAATTAGACTTCTCCTTGGATCTAACTAATCTAACTGATTTCGACCTTTCCGCTGCTGCTGTATATATCTATCTTGTAGGATCAGACAACTCTGCTGAAGTCCAGCCACTGCTGACAGATAAGATATCATTAACTTCGAATCAATCAGAGTCATTCAATTACAGCTTTAAGTTCAACCTCCCCCCTGCAGACTTAATACTAGGAGGTGATAAGGAATATAAAGTAAAAGCTAAAATCGAGGGAGTAATTAAAAACAGAAGTATAGAAAAAGAAATTATAAGCAACAATTCTGTTAGAATCTTAGCTAATGAGTGATATCAAAGACCTGCAAAAGGAAGTTAAACAACTAGAAAGAAAAATAGACAGAATCGAGTCTATGCTCGATGCTGTCTTCAAAGAAGTCGGTGCAAGAAGTGGTAAAGATATGGCTGGGCAGATCGACGAAATAGAGAAACTAACTGCAAGCATGAAGAAGCAAGTAGATGCTATAAAGCTAGACACAAGCAATATCAGAAAGAGGCAAGAATATGGTGAGCGCGCTAACGACGAGATAAAAAAGGCATTAGCTGCTATCTACAGAAACACAGACGAGGTCGAACGTTACATTATTGGGGAAGAAAGAGAAAGCTATGGATGATTCACCCCAAGAAAAAGGTGGACTTAGAGAGCAAGTTCAGGCGCAAATAGTTTCTCTAATTACTAGCAAACTGCAAAGCGGGGAAATGAGTGAAGAACGTGCACGTGAAATTGCAGCTATGGTTCTAGAAAAGCTACCAGAGGACCTTTCAGACCAAGAACTTATGTTAGTTCTTCCCAAATTAGATGATAACTTTAGAGAACTTAGTGATGTTGTCATGCCAATCATTATCGACTACGAGAAAAAAATCAAAAACACAATAGAAGAGAAAGTGCTTAAGCTAGTTCGCGAACAAAGATTCCAGCAAGCGTTGCAGCTTGCTAAACAAGGGATAGATTATCAGAGCAAATTAGGATAATTGAAAAGACAAGTTAGCAAAAAATACCTTTACAATATAGTTATATTGGTTTCTGTTCTTCTAATTGCTATTTTCTTGCGGATATTAAGCCTAGACAGCATTGTGCACGTAGATGAAACCCTGCATTTAGGTACAGCAGCTGGAGCTGAGTTCACACAAACTTGGATCCAAATAGACGAAGTAAAGGTGTATTATAACCGATTTAAGCCCCTAACTATCTCACTCTCATTCATATACGATCTGTTCGGTAATAGTCTTTTCGCAGCACAGCTACTCTCCCTTACAAGCGGAATAATTTCCCTTCTGTTTATCTTTCTAATAGGAAGAAGAATCTCGCCCAGGATTGGAATTTTAGCCTCTTTGCTCTGGGCAATCTCTCCCATGGCTATTTCAATTAATCTCTACATTAGGGACTACACATTCGGCATTATGTGGCAGCTCTTTGTTGTCTGGCTCGTAATTGAAGCAGCGCATAGGCATAAATCACAGATAGATAAGCTGCTTAAACTAAAAATAGACAATCCGAAAAACTATATTTCTTTACAGTCTTTTACTGCCATTATTTCATTGCTCTTAAGTATATCCTATTACTTTTACGACCATCTCTCGACGATAAATAGCATAGTATTTATTTTCAGTGCTTTTGTCGCATTTGCAATTTCAGTATTTACTACAAACTATTTAGGAGCTGGTAGAAACTACCTGCCAATAATTAGCTCATTGGTAGCTATACTGGGGGTGTCTACTGTTGGCCTGATTGGAGAAATCCGGGGAATTGTTAGTATATCTTTGCCAAAATTAGACCAGCAATTCTTCGACTACATGCTTTTTAACCCTGGTTACTTCGAACTAAATATCTTGTTTCCATTTATTCCCCTAGCACTGGTAGCCGCTCTTTTTGCAAAGCCAAAACTAAAAAAGAGCAGCGCAATATACAGCTACAATCTTGTAGTCACAATAACAATCTCTTTGTTCTTCTTCTACGCTTTTGTAATGGAAAGAGTGTTTCTTCCAAGATATACCGTTTACCTTACCCCCTGGCTTCTAATAACTCTAGCCGCATTTTTTATATTTACATATGATCATTTTCAAACTTTTTCTAAAGACACTAAATTGCGAGTTGTGCTAATAGTTATTAGCTCCTTCCTGTTCTTTGCTATTCCGCAAGGTAGCTGGGAGCAGTTTAATAATCATAACTTGGATTACAAGTTTAACGAAAGATTTCACAGACTTAACGATGTTAATGCCCCGAATGAATCATTAGTAAATTACGATTTCAATGCGATAGATACTCAACTAGAGGAAATCGATTATCAGGAAGAACTAGAACCAATTATAAGCTCTGCACCAAGAGCAACTGTATATTTTTCCGATAGAGTGTCTTCAAGAAATAACAAGTTATACAGCTTTAAATACTGGAAAGCAGAAAACTTCGAAAAAATCTACGACTTATCTAAAAGTTATGAAAATGGAGTAATTTCTATGATGGCAATACATAACCTAGAGAATCCATGGCCAGAACAAATGCCTCACGAAAATTTTTATATTAATGATCTAGAAATATGTTATCTTTCTAGCCAGTCGCGAATGGATCTATATGCGTGGGGGAATCGCTGCAAAACTTCAAATGATTAATTGACGAATCCCAGATAATATGTTCAGATATATTACTTATGAGTCAAATATATAGAAAATCCGTAAAAGTGTTTATTGTAGCTGTTCTTGTAATCAACTTTTCTGGTCTCGTCCTACACGATGTACAGGCTGCTGCCGTCACCGTTAGTGTTAGCTCACCCGCGAACGCTTCTTTTGCAGCTTTGACAGCTACTGACGTTACATTTGGATATACAACTTCTTCAACGGAGTTTGAAAATGGAGACAGTATTACTGTTTCCATTCAACCTGATTTGGCAGGTGCTCTTGCAGACTGCACTTCAGCGACTACCGACGCAGATGGGGACGCCACCCCAGATGGTGCCTTTAACTCTGGTAGCTTTTCATCTTCAACTGCGGTCTACGAGTTTACTGCACCAACAACAACTGCAAGCACTACTGGAATCGACTTATGCATTCGCTTCCCTGCCGCAACAACTACCGGCAATTATTCAATTGCCATAACAGACGATAACGACAACGATTTGGGAGCTGCTCTAGTTTACGTCGGAGACGACAACGACGTCACAGTTACTGCGCAAGTGACACCTACACTAGCATTTAACATCAGAGACGCAGTCGATTCCACTGATACCAATGAATGCGAATTGGGAGTTCTTTCTATAGCTTCAGTGAGTACCTGTTCTTATAGACTTAAGGTAACAACAAACTCACAGAACGGCTACACTGTAAACGTAGATACCGATGGTGATCTTAGGGTAAGTGGTAGTGGAGACGTGGCGGACGGGCTCGACATAGACCCAGTAGTGGAAAACAATACGGTAGTTTCTGGAACCGAAGCTTATGGAGTAGAATTTAATGGAGGGGCAGCGACAGTTGGAGCAATTACCGAATCTGGAGACTTCAACGATGACGACACACCATTACCTATCAACTCTGCAACAGCAATATACTCATCCAGCGGATCTAACAATCCTGCAGCATCAAGCGACACAACAAACACAGCTTTAGTTACGCACAGAGCAACAGTAGATGGAGATACTCTTTCTGGAGCATACTCTCATATTGTTACTTATACTGTGACTGCTTCTTTTTAAAATGAAGCCATTGGTATTTACAATTCTCTTTATTCTCCTATTAATTCCTTTAAGTTCGGTATCTGCTCAACAGCAAACTGAACGAAAGTTTAATGGAATCATAATCCAGCCTGCAATAGAATTTTTAGAAGTAGATAGATCAGAGGTTACAAGTGGAACTATAAGACTAACTAACGATTTCGAACAAGAGCAAACAATAACCTTATATCCAATTTTTTTTCTTTTTAGCCAATCTGGAGAAAGCGGCGAACCAGATCTTTACCTTAACCCATCACTTCCTGAGTCAGCAGATGGTAGCAAGTGGTTCGACACTGTCCAAGAATCAGTTACCCTTCAACAAGGAGAGTTCCTCGATGTAGAGTACGTTGTTAATGTACCAATAGATGCAGAGCCAGGGGGTCATTATGTTGCGGTAATTTTTTCTGAAGATGAGAATTTAGAGCTAACAGATGTTACTCTAAATCGATCGATAGGTACACTCTTCTTCTTAAATGTATCTGGAGACGTGCAAACTGGAGGAGAGCTTATTGAATTCCGCTCAGTCAGGAATTGGTACGACTTCACTCCATTTGAGTTCGAAACTCGTTACAGAAACGACGGCAACACCCACGACGTTATTGGGGGGAATATATTCATCCACAGGGGCGACATTACAAATCCTACAGGTGAGATTGAAGTAAATAGTAACGGACAGGTAGTTCTGCCTGGTTTAATCAGAAGTTACTTAAACACGTTCAATGGTGGGCTAATTTCTAGAGCTGAAGACGGAACCTTTAGAATTGATCTCGCCTCTTGGCGCCAATTATACCTCGGAGAATACGATGCAACATTAAAACTATTCCACGACTCACCATCTGGAGAGCGAACTATTAGCGAAAAAACGATAAGTTTTTGGGTAATTCCTTGGCAACTAATTTTTCCTATGCTGGTAGCCTTGCTGCTACTAGTCATTTACTTCACTTACAGAAGAAGAAATAATCCCCGAAAGAATGCCTAGATCTGAGCTTGTTTTCTTGTTTGCGTAGTATTCTTGCCTGCAAGCTTGGGTACAAAAGATATTCCCCTGCTCGTCTGCACAATTTTCGCAAGCAATAAAATGCCTTTTATCTTTACAATGTAAATAACTACAATCGACGTAACTGTCCGATTCTCTTGCACAGAGCTCGCAACTAGAGATTACCTTATGCTCAGGATCTTCTTCATTTACCCCCCAGACCACTCGCCCATCAAATACATAAAGTTTGCCTAGAAAATGTTGATTAGGATATTTTTCGATATAAGTATGCATCCCACCTTTAAGTTGATATACATTTGTAAAACCGTTCTTAAGCAAGAATCCAGATGCCTTTTCGCAACGTATCCCTCCTGTGCAAGTAGTAACTACAAGTTTATCCTTTAGATGCGAGATCTCCTCTATCTTTTCTGGAAGCTGCCGAAAGACGCTCATCGGCATCAGTATCGCATCTTCAAAGTGACCAACCTTTTGCTCGTAATCGTTTCTCATGTCGACTACATAGAATTCTTCCCCTTTTTCGTAGAGCTCATGCAATTCGTCTGCAGTAATGTATTTCCCTGTGGTCTCGTTCGGATCGATATCTTCCTCCCCAAGATTTAATGCAACGATTTCATCTCTAATCTTTATATTGATCTTTGGGAAAGATTCACCATTCCCATCGCTAAGTTTCCAATGAATATCTGCGAACCTCTGATCCCTAATCATTTCACGGATATACTCTTCCGTCTTTTCCTTTTCTCCTTCTAATGTCCCATTGATCCCCTCTTTTGCAATAATCACACGACATTTTAAACCCAGACGCTCCATAAGTTGCTTTTGCTGCTCTTTAAGCTTTTCAGGATCGTCTATCTGAACATATTTATAATAAAGCAACACCTGATACATCCAATTATACATTCATATTTTATTTTGATATTTTGATAGCATTATCTCATGTTTTAGACAATTCGGGCTGGGCGGACTCGAACCGCCGCTCTCACGACCCCCAGCCGTGCATTTTGGCCAACTAAACTACAGCCCGATGTATGTAACCTCAAGGTATTATCATACCATTTGCGAAAAAATATAGACTAATAGAGAAGCCGATCCTGCCAAAGCAAAAGCCTGCCCAGCAATTTTGGCAGAGTGCCAGAAGTATTCTCTTCTAATGGATCCTTGAACGCGCTTCATTGTGCCGTCTGTATTATCTATACCTGAAAATCCATAAGAGGCACAAAACCTATATTTAGCCTGAAGTAAGCCATAAAAACCTGCGAACCACAGCAAAAAGGCTAACAGAATTACGAAGAAATTCGTAGTAAGAAATATTTCGTATAGAGTTATTATTACTGCCGAAAGGGAAAATACCGTTCCACTTAAACGCCTAGCCCTGATCTCGTCAGGATTAATATTACATAGCTGAGCGCTAGTCTTCACTACTAGATTTTAGGCGAAATAATAAATAAAGTAAAATTAAGACATTGACTACGGCAAAAGCGATAAAGCTCATAAATGGTATTGTAATAAACCCAAAGTACTCTACTGTTATTTCACTACAGGGATTCTCTGGAGAACATGTCCCCAAAGTAATGAACCAATCTGTCTTTTGTGTTAAATACTGATAAAACGCCATTGGCATACCAACTAGAGAAAATGGCAGTATATATTTCCATACGTTTTTATCTTTTGTGATTAGCCCAATTAGGCTGATTGGGAAAATTGGATACAACAGCGCCCGCTGATACCAGCACAAATCGCATGGGGGGAAATCCTCTACTTCACTAAAGTAGAGACTACCCAAAAATCCCAGAAAAGATATAAAGAAAATAAGATTTAAATAGAAATCATTTATAAATTGTTTCAATCGGTTTGTCATTGTGTTATTATCTTAGTCCATTGGGTTACCCCAAGCAAGTTTATTTTGTATATTTTTAGATAAACCATGGCAAAAAGTACAACCAAAGAGCAGGTACCACTTAAGTTTTATAGGAATATTGGAATTATTGCCCACGTAGACGCGGGGAAGACCACAACTACAGAAAGAATTCTTTTCTATACAGGGAAGAAGCATAAACTAGGAGAAGTTCATGAAGGAGCAGCGGAAATGGACTTCATGGAGCAAGAGCAGGAACGTGGAATTACCATCCAGTCTGCAGCTACTACAGCTTTTTGGAATTGGAATAGTCAACTTTATAGGGTAAATATTATCGATACTCCAGGACATGTAGACTTCACAGCAGAAGTAGAACGTTCCTTGCGTGTTCTAGACGGTGCAGTTACAGTATTCGACGGGAAAATGGGAGTAGAACCACAGTCTTCTAAGGTCTGGTTCCAAGCAGAAAAATATAAGGTGCCAAGACTTTGCTTTGTAAATAAACTAGATGCTATGGGTGCAGACTTCTTTATGTCCCTAGAAAGTATCCAAAAAGAACTAGACGACAGGGCGGTAGCCATTCAATTACCTATTGGCGAAGCATCAGAATTTTCTGGAATTATAGACCTTGTTACTATGCGCGCTTATAATTACAAAGACGAACTCGGCAAAGATATCGAAGAAACAAATGTTCCAGAAGAAATGAAGGCAAAGGCAGAAGAATATAGAGAAAAGCTTATCGAGGCTGTTTCAGATCTAGACGACACAATTGCCGAGAAATTTTTAGAAGGAGAAGAGATTAGCGAAGAAGAGTTAAACAGTGCTATTCGCAAGGGAGTAATAGCTAACGAGTTGTTCCCAGTACTTGCAGGTTCCGCATTAGCAAACAAAGGTGTACAACTAATGTTAAACAACGTTTGTAAGTACCTACCTTCCCCAATGGATGTTCCGCCTGTCGAGGGTAAACTTCCAGAGAGCGAGGAAACTGCAACTAGAAAAGCAGACAGCGAAGAACCATTTTCTGGTCTCGTGTTTAAGATCGCGATGGATCCACACGTTGGAAGTTTGGCATTTTGTAGGATTTACTCTGGAAAACTAGAAGCAGGAAGTTATACTTATAATAGCGCAGTAGGTGAAAAAGAGAGGATTGGAAGGCTCATCCTTATGCATGCAAATTCTAGAGAAGAAATCGAGTCTGCTAGTGCAGGAGATATTGTTGCTCTGGTCGGGTTAAAATCTACAAAAACTGGACACACCATTTGCGACGAAAGCAACCCTATCCTTCTAGAAAGCATAGAGTTCCCAGAACCAGTTGTACAATACGCAATAGAACCCAAAACAAAAAGTGACCAAGAAAAGATGGGTAGTGTTCTTAAGAAGTTGTCTGATGAGGATCCAACATTTAGTGTTTCTAGCGATAGCGAAACTGGGCAGACTATTATCGCTGGAATGGGAGAGCTTCATCTAGACGTAAAAATAGACATTATGAAACGCGAGCATAGGATCGAGGTTAATACTGGAGCCCCACAGGTTGCCTACAGAGAAACCATAGAGAATGAAATCACTCACAGGGAGTTACTAAAGAAGCAATCAGGGGGAGCTGGACAATTCGCAGATGTAGAAATCATTATGGCCCCAAAGAAACGCGGAGAGGGTTATGAATTCCTAGACGAAATTAAAGGAGGCTCTGTTCCACGCGAATTTATTCCATCTGTAGACAAAGGTATTCAGAGTGCAATGCAGTCTGGTGTACTAGGGGGTTACCCAGTAGTAGATTTCCAAGTAAGGCTTGTAGACGGAAGTTACCATGAAGTAGACTCCAATACAGATACATTTAGAATAGTAGGATCACGCGCTTTTAGAGAAGCAATGAGATTGGCAAAACCTATTCTACTTGAACCTATTATGAAGGTTGTAGTAACTACTCCTCCAGATTACGCCGGAGAAGTAACAGGTGCACTATCTGCAAAAAGAGGAAATGTACAAAGCATGGAAAGCAAAGGAAAAATGCAAGAAGTTGTTGCAGAGGTTCCAATTGGGAACATGTTCGGATGGATCAATGATTTGCGTTCTATGACAAAGGGTAAAGCTAGTAGTGTAATGGAATTTAGCCACTACGCGAAGGTACCCGAAAACTTGGTTGAAGAGATCATTAAATAATGGTATAAAGCTCTAGTATTTTGGAGCTTAGAACTAATATAATTAACTTAATTAATATATAAAAATTTACGAAATGGCAGATTACGATAGAAAAAAACCGCACGTAAACATCGGCACACTTGGTCATGTCGACCATGGTAAGACTACTTTACTTCGATCCGTACTTACATTCTTTGGGGGAGACGACAAAGACAAATGGATCGAAAAACTAGATAAATCACCAGAGTCACGCGCAAAGAGTATCACAATTTCTGTTGCTCATGTAGAGGCTGAAACAGAAGAAAGACACTACGCAATCGTAGATTGTCCTGGTCACAAAGACTACATCAAAAACATGATCACTGGTGCTGCACAGATGGACGGTGCAATTCTTGTAGTATCCGCATCAGACGGTCCTATGCCACAAACTAAAGAGCACGTTCTTCTTGCAAAGCAAGTTGGTGTAGAGAACTTTGTTGTTTACATCAATATGTTCGAAGACATGGATGCAGATCTTGTCGACCTTGTCGAAGAGGAGATCCGTGAACTACTTACAAGCAACGGTTTCGATGGAGACAAAGTAACTGTTGTTCGTGGTAGCGCTCTAAAGGCACAGCAGGGAGATGCAGACGCAGAACAGTCTATCAAGGACCTAATGGCTGCAGTAGACAAAGACATCCCTCTTCCAAAACGACCAGTAGAGGAACCATTCCTAATGCCTGTAGAAGACGTATTCTCTATCGAGGGACGCGGAACAGTTGCAACTGGAAGAATCGAAACTGGAATTGTTAAAGTTGGAGAAGAACTAGACCTAGTTGGTATCCAAGAACAAACATCACAGGTAACGATCACTGGTGTGGAGATGTTCAACAAATCTATGAACGAAGGTCAAGCAGGAGATAATGTTGGACTTCTACTTCGTGGACTTAAGAGAGACGACGTTGAACGCGGACAGGTTATTGCAGCAAAAGGCTCAATTCAACCTCACACCGAGTTCGAAGCAGAGGTTTACATCCTTAACAAAGACGAAGGTGGAAGGCACACTGCATTCTTCTCAGGATACAGACCACAGTTCTATATTAGAACTACCGATGTAACTGGAGAAGTTACCTTAAAAGAAGGAACAGAAATGGTAATGCCAGGCGACAACGCTGAGCTAGTGATCAAACTTGGCCAGCCAGTTGCAATGGATGAAAAGATGAGATTTGCTATCCGCGAAGGTGGACGAACAGTCGGCTCCGGAATTGTGACTAAAATCATCAAGTAGC
>JBMCLZ010000015.1:0-11551 GCA_048615025.1 Candidatus Dojkabacteria bacterium
GTGGAAATTAGTTTTAACCGCAACCACTCCAATAACTAATACCAATATTCCCAATAGGATTCTGTCGACCTCATCATTAATAAGATCTGTCTCTGGTAATTTTTCTCCAGTTGCCTCCTCTCCTTCTGGAATCTCTCCCTCACCAGTAGCACTGGAGATTAAAACACATTGATCCGCCTCTAAACACAAACTAGGGTCTAAAGCACACTGCTCCAACACACAAGTGCCTTCAGTCCCACATACCTGCCCTTCGGCGCAATCTAAACTATCTATACAAACCTCACCACAAGTGAGTAATGGGTCATCTAGGATGTCTGCTGAACCGTCAGTTACACTCAAATCGTCTAGAACCTCGAACTCGCTACAATCGTCGTTTTTGTATGTTACATAATCTAGAGGTTCTGCGGTTGCAGATGCTGGGTCTGCAGTTTCATCGTATACGTTTAATTGAACTACGCATGCTTGGTCAAAATACTCGTTTATGTCTACTGTACCTGTAAGATCTTCAGCTAGAACTTCACTCCCCCTTTGATTAGGTAAACATTCTACAGCGCGCTCATCATTACAGCCTGTAACTACAATAAGTTCACTTAGCCCTGCTTCACAAGATCCATCGAGACCTTCGAGATTTTCGCAGAAACCACAAGTACCAAGCTCGTCTGAAGCTATCCCTCTTCTATCACTATCTCCACCACAAATATTTACAATGACTCCACCAAGGTCTTCTACCTCTGGGACTGTGTCTGTAACATCTGCTGCCCCGGTTCCAGTTCCTGGAGTATTTGTGCCTGTATCCCCACCTGTAGGAGCGAAAGCACCAGAGTCTGCAGAGTCAGTTCCGCTTACAGTATCTGTGCCAGTCGTGCCTGTACTAGTAGTCTCAGTTGCCCCCGTGCCTGTAGCTCCGGTTGAAGTGCCTGTACCAGTAACACCAGTCGTGCCACCAAGCCCAGAAGAGCTAGCAGCAGGCGGTTCTGGTTGTGCCAAGAGTTGCATCATCAGGAAAACCGCTCCCAACGCAACAGCAATTAATACAAAAAAACCTATTAGAACTGTCGTCTTATTCCCCATATATTCAGTCTTATATTAAAAGTGCAACTCGCTTAAATCATTTAAACATATCAGAGCTTCTAAGTGTAGTGGTCTTGTAATTTTTGATGAGCCTCTAGCCATTCCGGAACGTTAAGCAGGCTCATTTCTGCTGCAGACGAACCCTCTGTGTAAACAGAAACATTCCCGTTTTTAAACAGTTTATTTACCGCGCCTTGTGATTTGTCTATGTAATCGAAGTGCGAATAAAGAATAGACTTCTGTGAACGATATACTATCCCTGTCTTCATAATTATGCGCTGTTCTTGAAGCTCATAGCTCGTAACTTTTACCAAAATTAAATTCCAGAGATAAAAAGGGAGAAAAGGAAAAAAAATTAAAGCTACAATTACACTTGGGAAAAGCGCATTCTTGAGAGAAGGTTTATACTTAGCAAGCACTTGGTCTCTGATCGGTACTTTTGCCCCTGTTCTTTCCACTAGCAGCATAGAATCAATGAAATTATCTTCTTTAGAAATTGACTTAATATAGTCCAGTCTTATCTGATTTGTTATATAGCTTATTTGTTGCTGCCCGCCTTCCTCCATAATCTGAATTGTGTCACCTGCGATATTGAATACCAGTGCCCCTTGGCTAGAAAAAGGATACTTGATTGTCATGAGGTCTTTTATGTAGAGCAAAGGAGCGTATTTGTAGTTTCTAATGATTATGCCGAATTCGTAGGCAATGTAATCTTTATGGATTTTTAATGAAGCCGTTTGATACAACAAATATTGGTAGATCAATAAGAATGAGGCGAAGATGAGTAAAGCAAAGATAACAAAGAAGCCTACGAAGACTGAGTTTAAGGTTACTGCCGCGAGTGTTGGAATGGTGAGTGTAAAAAGAGCATACAATAAGACTAACCACACATGCGCTAGAAAAAACTGAGTAAAGCTAAATTGCGGCTCGTATATTTTTTCTGGACTAGTGGGTGAGCTCATTCCGAATTTCTCGAGTAGTTTTTGCTGCTCAGCTTTAGAAATGCGAATTTTACTGAATATAATGTTTGCGTTCGAGCCTAAAGATCTAAACTCTATTGTGACCGTCCCAAAAAAACGATCGAGGAGATCTTTGCGGATTTGCACCATAGTAACTTTGTCTAAGCTGAATTCTCGGACTTTGCGATTAAAAAGAGAGTAGCTCTGCCGGATACTTCCCGCGCGCACCTCGAACTTATTGGCGTAAATATTTGCTGCAAGAGTAACTGCAGAACTTGCAAGGAGAAAAAACCCAATTAGAACTACAACAAATGACAAAGGATAAATCACGAGCAAGATAACAGAAAAAAATATGAAAAAAATCGCTCCAAAGAATAAACCAAAACCAGTTCGCAACAAATCGATGCGATATGTCTTAGAAAACGCTCGGGATAAACTTTGGTTTGATCTTTTAGCGATGAGCTCACGCAAAGAGGATTTCTTATTCGGTTTTTCTTTGGTTGCGAGTGGGCTGACCTGCGCAGGCTTAACGGCGAAACTTACATCATTGTTGTAAACCTGCGCGGAGTTGATGAGCTCGTCTAAATTAACTTCCATCTGCTTACCGTTGCTCATATTGCTAAAGCGTAGCTCTTGCCCACCGCCTCTAGCACTAACGCGTACATCGTAAATGCCCAAAAGCCTTTGCCAGAAATTCTGTTCGCTATAAGAATCTGCGAGATTTTCCATAGGAACAGTTGTCTTGACTTTAGTAAGAAAGCCTTCGTCGTATACTAAACTATCTTGAAACACAAGATATTGCCTGCGCTTTAGGTCGAAAAATCTTAAAGTTAAGCCTACCACTGCACCTAAAAAGAAAACTATTAAAGCTAGGAAAGCTAGAAGGGTTAGCGCGCGCTGTAACTGGGTTTCTTCTATCGAGCCAATAAAGTTACCTAACACAGGAATCAAAAAAACAAGGCTAATAGAAGATTGGGCTACAAAAGTAATGGTATCGATCAGTAGACCAACTAAAACAGGTTTTTCCTTCTGAATTAAGTTATCTTTCTGTAGACTAAATCCATTTTGCTGAAGCCGTTCTTCTATTTCCTCGTACAAAGCAACTGGGTTATCTAACGCTTGCATATAAATCTCTACCCCAACGCTTCCTGCAGATTGGATCATTACGGAGCCCGTTCCAAAAAATGCATTTTCTAGAAAAGGCAATCTAACTGAAGTAAATGTGACGTTCTTATACTGCAATTCGGTCTCCCTGTCGGAGAATATTCCTCCACTCTTATGAACTATTTTTTCTATACCTATCTGATATTCTTCCTTTTTAAAAGCAATCGATCTACTGACTACAAAATATAATGTATCCAGAACCCAAACCAAAAAAGTTATTAGAGGAATTAATAAAGATATTCCACCTCCGAGAAAGATAGCTAGAAGAAGTGTCCCAGCGACCGATGTAAGACCTGTAAGTAGGCGATACAAAAGCTTAACCCAAATAAAGACAAACTTATTCGGTTTTATGACTATACTGTTTGATTTCTGCTGCATCTAAGTAGCCTAAAATACGACTGTGTCTTTTAATGTTTCGCTAAAGGTCTGATTCGTCTCTGGATCTACGTAGTTTACTAGAATTATCATCTCGTAAGTACCTTTCGGAAGTGTTAGTGTTACTGCGCTAGGATTCGACTGACTCACATCGACCTCGCTCACTGCTTCTCTCTCACTACCATTAGTAGCAATAAAGTTCCAGTAGACGTCGAAGCGATTGATCTCCCTGGCACCATAAGCTACACCATCTAAAGTAGGAATAACTCTGTAAGTATAACTTGCACTAGTCTGGTTATCTGAAATCTTTTCTCTTGCATAATCTATCCCAATTTCTAAGCTGGCCTCTGTTTCGAAACTAGTTTGCTCTTGTGTGCTTAAATAGACCCCACCAAACAAGCCTGCCCCGATAATTGCAGTGGTTATAAGTCCTGCAATCCTCTTTCCCAAGAATCCGTATTTAGGCTGCTGCTGTTGTCTTCGATACTGCGCAGCCAGGTAAAGCGCGGTGACAAGAACAGCCAAGGCGAAAATGCCTATAGCAGCATACAACAATGTACTTTGTTCAATATCCATGACTTATCGTATCACTTATAGTCTACTCATGCTACACTTCTCTTATGATTGTAAGAAATCCAAACCAAAGAGTTGCTGTTTTGGTAGATGTACAAAACATGTATTACTCTGCGAAAAACTTGTACAACGGCAGAGTCAGCTACAAGAAACTGCTGGATATGTGTGTACAGAAAAGAATTTTAACCAGAGCAATTGCATACGTGATCAATGCAAATGAGGAAGGAGAATCCAACGATTTCTTCGATGCAGTAAACAGTGCCGGATTCGAGACGAAGGAGAAGCCGCTTCAGACCTTTGTGAACGGCGCTAAAAAAGGAGATTGGGACGTGGGGATCGCAATGGATGCAGTGAGACTTGGTGCGAAAGTCGACTCTATCGTCCTTGTTTCTGGAGATGGAGACTTTCGCCCTGTAGTAAATTACCTGCAACAGTCGCACGGCTGTTTAGTAGAAGTAGTAGCATTTGGTAAAACAGCAAATAAAGAACTCACAGAAATCGCAGACGATTTTATCGACCTAGATCTAAAAAAGAGAAGTATAATATTCTAACTATTTACTTCTTTTGCTAGAGTTTCATTTATGTTAGTCGTAATTAGATTGTGTTCATTTTCGCTGGCAACCACCTGAATCGCGACATGGTCTGAACCTGCGAAAAATATTCCCTCTCCGATCCCAGAGGATAAGAGGTAACGTTTTTCGCCCTCAGTAAGATAAAAAACTTCTTTAAGTTGATCGATCGCTGCAGGGTTTTGCTTTAGCAAAACCCTTAGTGCGGAGTTGTTAACAACAGCTTTACCGTAATCATTACTAAGAAAATCATTTACATCTTGAGTGATCGTAGTAACCCCCAGAGCATATTTCCTAGCCCGTTTAACTAGCGAATACAGGTATTGAGCTGCATCTTTATATTGCATCATCCACCAGGCCTCATCGATAATAAGCAAGCGTTTGCGTCGCTGCTTCTTAACAGTAGTCCAGATGTATTCGAGCATCATATACATCGCAATTGGTCTCAATTCTTCTGAAAGATCGCGCAATGCAAATACCGTAAAAGTATTTTTTAAATCGACACTTGTTTTCTGATTAAACACGCCAGAGGCACTCCCTTGTACATATTTTTCTAATCTAGTTGCCATAGACTTCGCCTGTGGTTCTGCCATAGCGTTCAAGACCTTGTAGAGGTCTTCAAGGAGCGGTGGGGTTCTCGTATGAGTGGAAGGGTCGGGAGTGATTCCTTTTTCAGAGTAAGCGAGTACCAAGGCCCTATCTAGGATTGCATCCTCCTCAGGACTCAGCTGCCCACCCATCATAAGTTTAATAAGCCCATGTAAAGAAAGTATTTTATATCTTAGCTCATCTTCGTTGGCATCAAATACCCCAGAAAGATCAAAGGGATTCAGTTTTTGCAGTCCGTCCTGGGAAAATGAAATATACTCTCCACCAACTGCATTACATAATTTCTCATATTCTCTTTCTGGATCGATAATTATTACTTCTGTACCAAACATCAAAGAGCGGACTGCTTCTAGCTTGATCATGTAACTCTTCCCTGCTCCAGATGTCGCGAATACGACCATATTAGCATTAGCTAGCTGATACCGATCGAAAATTATTAAGCTTTTGTTGTGTTTATTCATTCCGTAAAGAACTCCATCTGCCATTGTTAGCTCGCTGCTAACAAATGGGAAAGTAGTAGCAATGGATGTTGTGTCCATATTTCTGGTGAAGTATATCTTGTCTAAAGCCGTTGGAATTACACTTTGGAGCCCTTCTTCTTGTTGCAAAGTAGCTGGCTTTATCACCACTCCAATCGAAGCTAATGTGTTTTCTAAAGATTTACCAATTTTATCTAGCTCGTTGATCGTATCTGCACGTATATTCATGTACAAAGCAAAGTGGAAAAATTTTTCTGTGCCACTAGCAATTTGATTCTGCAAGTCTAAAGCATCTTGTAGCGCAACCTTTACTGAAGGATCTGGCATTTTGCCAGCATCTAAAGCTATGTTCACAGTTGCTTGCATTTCTGTAATTTTACGTTCTAGGCGCTTCATAATAAGCCCGGAATCGACGGGATAATAGAATGTAGAGATGTCTAATGGCTTCTCGAAATTTATCAGCGGAGAGATCCAATTTGCGCCTACGAATCTAGGGAAACCTGTTGCAAAATAAGTGCGGAAATATTTTGTACCTACTAAAATATGATTAAAGTCTACCTCTATTGCGCTAGGGGCGATAATGTCTTTTACATCGACTAAACCTTTCCCAAATTGTTCGACTGCTTCAGCTGTAGCCTTCGTATCTCCCGCTACAGGGGCTTTCCCCTTGCCTCCCCCCCCCTTTTTACCCTTTATAAAGTCGAACACTATGTTCCTTGCATTACATCATCTAAAATAGCTCCCTTGGTACTGCCTTGCCCCTCAACCTGAGTATTGCCCACTTTTTGCATTGTTGTATTTGCTGGTTGCCCAGAAACCACTCCAGAGAAATAATCTGTATCTGAGACATCTACTCTTCTTACCCCTACTTTGTCTGGATCGTAGATATCGTAGTATAGCTGAATAAGATCGTCTTTTTTTAATTGCCAAGCATTGATCCCAATTTTCTTGAACTGTTTGATGATGAGGTCTCTTTTAGGATAGAGTTCTTCCTTGGCAATTTGAATATTTTTGGAATAGTCTGGTTCTTCCTTCTGTCCAAAAAGTCCCCCAATTAAAGAACTAGACTTTTTACTTACAACAAATCTTTTGGGGATCACCACAAAAAATCTTTTGTTTAGTACATCCGTTTTTACAGTGAGATTACGAATAAACTTTATATATATTTCCATTTGTCTTTTGAGTGCTTCCGATTGTTCCTTTTCCCTGTATTGGTTAAGTCTGTCGAGATAATCATTTAGATCTGCTCTTTCAGTGCGTATCACGATCTGCATTGGGAACTTAACAGAGTTTAGCAATGATGCGAAACTTAATATTCTTGCATCTTGCTCTTCCTCTGCAAGAAGTTCGAAATTTAAAGAGTCAGTTTCGATAACAAGAGAAATATTGCCGTTTTTAAGTACCACGAGATCGTCGATCACATCTTCGATATCTAGATGTTCTTGTGTACTTGCTGTTTCTTTAGCCATTCTAGTTATTTACTCCCTCCTTAGCAGGATATTTATACATTGGAACTAATTCTCCGCTAAGTTGCAAGAAAAACTCTGGGAAAATCAAGTTTTCTGCAGTGACTTCAATCTTATAGTTGCCACTTTCCAAGGGAGATGGGAAGATAAACTTACCGTTTACGTCGCTGTAAGTCGAGCGGAGCAGTTCTCCACTATCACTTTTTATAAATATTTGTGCTTTTTTCTGCGGTTGATCTTGTGCATCTACGACAAACCCAGCTATCTGGTTAGGCCTAAGTTTTTTATGAATCTGCAGCTTTGGGACTGGGGCACTCTCTTCTTCTCCTGAATGTTGTTGTGAAGGCTTTTGTGTGGGCTGCTGTTGCGGCGTTGCCTGAGCTTGTGCAGCTTTCCCCGATTGATCTACAGCTTGTGCTGGTTGCTCTTGCTGGGTTGGCTCCTGTTGGGCTGGCTGTTGCTGGGCTGGGGCTTGTTGAGCTGGCTCCTGTTGCGTTCGCTCTTGTTCGGCTGGGGCTTGTTGGACTTGCACTGATTGGGCTGGGTCCACTGGCGCAGACTCCTGTTTAGCTGCCTTTTGTTGGGCTGGTTCTTCTTCTTTAGCAGCAAGACCATATTGCCCAAGGTTGTCAGACACAAGTCTAGAAAAATAGCTATCTAAAGCTTGTGCACGTTTAGAATCTAAAAGATCGGGGACTTCTTCGTTCTCGTCTGTGCTAGCAGGTCTAATAGAACCCGCTCCGACCTGCTGAAAACTTGCCAAGTCCTTTTTAATTATGCCTTGCTTATTAGCTTGCTTCTGAGTGTTTGACTTATAATCTTCTGCTAAGACTTTAGGGGTATGCCCTTGTTTTCTGTATACCTTTCTTTGTGAACCAAAGAGACTTTTTAGGTAATTACCAAACCAGACTGAAAAAGGTTGCTCATTTACCCTTAGAAATGCTAATCCAAGTCCAAGCATCATCGCAATTGCTATCAGAAAATAGGAGACTATAGCTGGAATTCCAGAAAAATAAAGCATTAGTGAGGTAACAAATGTTCCAGCCAACCATGAAAATTGCCTTATAGTAAGAGATCCAAACAACTTAAACTCCACATCCATTATGTTGTGTGGGACTGTATGTTTGTTTTCCATGCCGGGCAGTGGCCTCTTATAAAATTAGCTTCTAGCCAATTTTAACCAATTTATACTTAACTGTCTTCAAGGGAAGATTGACTTCTACCTCGTCACCTTTTCGTTTACCAGAGACAGCTCTACCGATTGGTGAATCTATAGAAATGGAACCTAATGCTGGGTCAGTTTCAGACTTACCCACTAAATTAAACTCGTAATCCTTCCCAGTAGCTATGTCTTTCAGTACAATGCTATCTCCTATTCCAGCAGTAGATTCGTCGTCGTCGCCATCTAATACGACAGAATCCGAGATCATTTGCTCAAGTTCATTAATCTTTGATTCATTTAGTTCTTTCTCTTCCAAAGCACTTTTATATGCTGAGTTTTCAGAAAGGTCGCCTTGCTCTGTTGCCTTTTCTATCTTGTCTGCGATCTCTCTTCTTAATACTGTCTTTCGCCGCTCCAGCTCAACTAGTAACTTATCGTATCCCTCTTTAGTTATCTCTTGCTTTCCAGCCATAATTATTAACGCTTAATTAAATCTGAGTGTAAAATCGAAGGCAGTTATAACTTCCCCTGAATAAAAAATAACATTATTTGAGCTATTTGCTGCAGGGCTAGTCGATTCAATACTCAATCCAGATGGAAATTCCACCTCGATGTCGTATCTTAACGCAAACCCAGGGGGTATTTCAATATCCAAACTATGATTTAGTGAGTTTATATCTGACGAAAACCTAAGCGCGACTGTACTTTCAGAGTCAAGGCTGATGTTATAACAGTTGTAATTCCCAGAATTAAACTGTTTGAATTTTGTAAGATCGTACTCTCCCTCGAAATTTATAGTTTCACTATCTAAACAAAAAACCACATCTGAATAAGAAGAAAGATTTGAAAGATTGGCTCTGTACTGCACTTCGGTAGCAGTTAGTTCCCCTTCGAGCCCCAAGTTAATAACTTGGTTAGTTTCAACATTACCACTATTATCTGCGATAGCTGAAAGGAAAATGTCTCCATTATTTGGTAATTCTGACCCTTCTGGTAATATTGCCCTGCTAAAATTTTCAGACGTCAAGACCATTTCATTTTCGGAAAGTCCAACCATAAGAGCAATTTTCTCCTCCAAGCCTTCGTTACTGAAGTTTGCGAACCTTGTTATTGTTATGGCGAGTAGATTACCCAAGATTTCCTCGCGTGCGACATCGTCTTCTTCGGTAATAGCCTTTATCTGAGCGAGATAGTCTGTTTCAGTTAACTCCCTGTCGTTGACAGCTACACCAGGATAAGCAGATAGGATTTCCGCGAACGCTAGTGAATTCAGCACAAATACCTCGTCTATTTCTATACCATAAGCATTCCCTATACTTTTTTCGAGTAATCTCTCGTAGGTTCCGTTAGGAAGGCTATAGCGAAGGAGCTCCTTCGCCTCATAACTCCTGTTCGTCTGCAATATTCTTCCAGTGGCATCTTCTAAGTCTGTAATTTCTGCAGTTGTTAAGTTGGCTACTTCCAAATCGACAATTGAAGTTGGTTGCAGGCGGATATCGCTCAGCTGGCCATCCCGTACAGAGAAGAAGCCGACTGCAGCAACTTCGCCACCATTATAATTGGGGATCGCGTTGTCCTGTAATGCAATACCAAGTGTATAGCTACCTCGTTCCATAGTCTCCATTAAACTAGAAGAACGATGAAAATATACTAATAGTTGATCTAATTCTGCAGAATAGTTAAACAGCTCTTGAGTGTAATCTCTTAGAGATGAAGGTAAAGAATCTCCACCCAATTGCTCATAAATTCTATTACTATTAGCAAAATTTCTTTCAGCAGTATTAAAATTACTCTTTACCTGTGAAGCGTCAATCTCTTGGGAATCATCTATTTCGTTGTAGCTGAGCAAGGAGTTATTCGTTGGTCTATACACCAATTCTTGCGAAGCTAGCTCATAGAAACGCTCGCTATCACGAACACCTACCGCAAAAGAATTAATTCCATTGTTGTAAAACTGATAGGACTGGACGAGCCCAAGCAAATCTTGCTGCAATGCTTCAGATTGGGTTAATGCAAATAATATCTCTGAGTTCATGATTGTGTCTTCCAGCTCTAGAATATGATCTGCTGCAGAGTCGCTGCTGGAGATCATCTGCTCCCATTCACCTTGCTCCCCTGCAGCCTGCACAGATTGGATGTCTTCACGCAGCAGATAGAAATCACGGAATATGGAAACTAACGGAGACAAAAGTGTGAGAAAAACAAACATAAAAATCGCGAACAAGAAGGTATAGACTCCTGCCTCAAACAAAGTGATTTCTCTTAGAAAAGAAAACTCTTTTTTTAAGGCGTCCCAACTTCGTAAGAATGCTCTTCTTAGTTTTTGCCCTCTGGTGTATATACGTTTCTTTTCCTCTACGCCAACAACACCAAGTGCAATTTTCTCTTTCCTTTTTTGTTCGAGCATTTTCCTTTCGGCAATTAGTCTGGCAAGAGCGGTGTTCGCACCCGCCACTTCGATCATTTCTTCCGAGGAGAATGGCGCAGATTCGTCCATTTCTTGCTCAGCGACAAGTGCCTCTCGAACTCGCTTACTATAAGCCAAACTTTGCTGAAGAGCAGATTCAAAGTCTACTTTTGGATACCAACCTATTTTTTGAAGATTCGGGGCTGCTTTGTAGATTGGCATATCTAGCCGTGTTCTCGAATCATCGCTGTCAATAAATTTAATCTCTCCAGCCTCTACTTCTAATTCCTGCACTTTATAACCTAGTGAAAGTTGAGAAATCGGCTCAGGGTAACTAAGTGTATATATCGTATGTTCTAAATCTTTGCTAAATTGTGCTTTCAAGACTCCATACACAGCATCCAGCAGATGAACATGATACTCGCTATCGAGCCCATCGTCGTCTAAACTTAAGTCTTGTTTGTTCACCGCCTCCCACACCATTCTCCCCACATAAGAAGTTCTAGACAATTCAATTCCCTCTCCCAACATTTCACCCACACGCAAGATTTTCGCCTCGAGCCCCCTGGCTTTTTTATACTCTAAAACGAGCGATTCAGAATATCTGACGAACTCAGCTTCGGAGTAGTTCTTATAGTTGCCATTTTCCTCTGCCTCGGAAAACTTCCTGGTAAAGTAATCCCCAGAGAGGAGGTGCTTATGTGCCCTAGTCGAATT
>JBMCLZ010000016.1:0-11481 GCA_048615025.1 Candidatus Dojkabacteria bacterium
CTATCTGTAAGCTCACGCTCTATTTCCGAAACTGTCTTGCTCAGAGCCAAGCTATTTGTGCTGCCCCCCGAAATTTTTAGCTGAAATATTTTGTTCTTATCTGCTTTAAGCTCTACTTCTTTTTTTAGCTGTGGAGTGTTATCGGGCCCGAACTGCTCTAAATTTATCTCCAACTTTTCTAAAGTTAGCTCAGAGAATTTAATCTTGTTGACTTCTGCCCTGATTCCCAGATCATCACCCCTGCTCAACTTCACCTGAACTCCGAAACCTGAGTTTTCTTGCTCTCTGTTCAGGTACTCGAGAGAGCCAGCATACCAAGCTGTTTGCTCACCTTGCGAAACGTCCATTACTCCGTGCCAGTCCCCAAGAGCGAGATAATCTGCCCCTAGCTGCTCAATCTCCTCTTTTTGTATCGGGCGATTCCCCCCCTTCCCCAAGATATCTAGTGCTCCGTGTGCCATTGCGATAATATAGCTAGCTTCTTCCTCTCGTCTGAGTTTTTCGACCAAGTCTTCAAGTCCAACCAAAGGAGATTTTCTCGTCTTTTTATCTGCAACAGCATTTCCAATAATGGACACCTTCTCTGCTAGTCCTTCTATAGAAAAGACCTTTTCTTCTGAGTTGCGGAACACAAATACTCCCTCTATCTCGCTCCAGGCTTTATCTTGCCAGACGGATCCTGTCTCGAGGAGATCGTGGTTGCCAGGGAGAATTACAATTTTTACTCCAGAGTTTGCTAGCTCACGAAATTCCTTGGCTAATATTTCTTTTGATCCTTTAGCTGGGAATGGACTATCGAAGATATCGCCTGTTAGAAGCAGCAGGTCGATCTTTTCTCGCATGCAGTGCTCTTTTGCCTTCGCAAAAGTCCGCCAGATACGCTCGCGGTGCTCTTGGGCAGCGTTTTCGAGCCAAGTAAATTTTGCTCCAAAATGAATGTCGGAGATATGTAGCAGTTTCATTAGATATATTCTATCAGGGTGTAAATCGGTTGCCACCCTGTTCGACGCGAATAAAGTATCCGCGCGTATCGATTACATTAAAATTATTGCCAAATAGCGTGCCTTCGTCCCGAATGACAGAGCTATAAGAGCCATTTTCGAACTGGGTAAGGGTGTCTGCATCGATCCCTGCCTCTTGCACTGCGTCTAGCAGAGACTGGCTATCGTAGCTCTGCCCTGAGGAAACAATTCCCACCAAGTTCCATCCTGTAGATAAATCTATTGGTAGCGAGTCCTCTAACCTGTTTCCAACTAGTGTGACTTGGGAATTCACTGTTCTATTTAAGACAAAGATGCCTTCCCCTGGGCGAATTGGGAAATCTGGTGAGTACTCTGTTCCGGATTCGCGTTTCGAGTACATCTTGAACTTACCGCTCTCGAACTTTGCCACATGTGTTATTTCTGCTCTTTGTCTATTCCACCGATCTAAAAGCTCCTCTGCTGTTTGTACGCCCTCATCGTTTCCATCTGCAGCAAGTATTGGCATATGCACCAAATTCCAGCCTGCGTTTAGGTCGTACTCGACCAAATCTGCTTCTTTTTCGATACGAATACTACTGTAGTCTTCTACAACCTCCTCCCCCTCGTCTAAGGTCTCATTGCCGTTATCGTCGTAGAAAAGAACCAACCTAGCTTGCTCTCCATCTACCACAATATCTCGCGAAGTAAGCCGCTCCTGCCCATCGAAAAACGCATAGTACCCCGATTCGGTAAGGGTCGGGTTTGTGCCTTCGTTAGAAGGAGAATTACTAATTTCCTGTGCAAGTGCTTGAGCGCTGAGGCTTGGAGACACGATAGAACTAGACTGTCTTCGAGTACACCTTACTTTATCGTTTGAATCTACAGAAACAAACACTTCATCAGCATCAGCATCATTAACACAATAGAAATATGAGTTTCCATTTTCCTCGTCGACACATACAGCTAGAGGAGCATCTCCATACATTTCACCCAGCATTGGATTATATCCACCACGCAATATTTCATCTTCTAATCTATGGCGACTGTATCCTACACGCAAAGGGAATCTTGGGTCATTACCGATACCTTCTCTTTCAACATTCTGACAAGATTGTAAACAAACGTAATCTTGTACTTGGTCATTTCTCAAAGGCACCGACTTAACTCCCAACGGTACGACCTCTGGGTAGGCCGCCTGATCAGAGTAGGGTGAATCTACTGGAAAATCTGTGCAATATACAAAGTCTGCCTCATCGTCATAGTCAATATCTATTTCACAAAGTTGATCAAGTGGAACAATATTCTGCCCTTCTCCAGGGGTTTCGTCTCTAGCTTCCATTTCGTCAGTATTAGCCTCTACAAACCTACGAGACGAATTGTTGCGTAAGCTCGACAGGATGTCATCATTACATTCTGTAATTTGAGTAATATCTGCCGTATCTGTTTCACCATAGATGGGGACTTCTAGTTTACCCCTATCTTCTTGTGTAGTTTCGTCTCCCTGAGTGTTGTTAGTAGCCTCCTCTTCTCCATTATTTGCAGAACCCTGCTCGGAATCTGGAGCGCTGCACTCTTCGAAGCTATCGTACTCCCCACCAGTAATATACCAATCTGTTCCCGAGCTATCTGTATATGTAGAGCCTACGCTGAAAGACGAAAGTCTTCTCAGGCAGGATAATAGATCCATCTTTGCCCTTGGCAATATATCTAGGTCACTTAGCTCACTTGGAGTAGGGAGATAGAGAGAATCACCATCTTGGTATGTCTGTAACAACGGGGCCCCATCAGATGTGCTTAGATAGTCCATGTAACATTTACATGCGCTTATCCCACCATACTCGACGAATATTGCCCCTGCATCTTCTACATCATCGTTTGGGTTTAGTCTCAGGTTCCCCTTATCCTGAGCATTGTAACAAGTCCCAGGTTCTTCCTGTAGTCTACAAGTAACTAAATCAAAAGCATCTGGTCTATCTAGTGTTGCGATATCGATAACGCGGCAAACACTTTCCTGTGCAGTTCCATTATCGTTCTGTGTACCGTCTGTTTCCTCATCGAATACCAAAGCGGAATAAGTCTTGTCCTCCTGTGGTTCGATGCAAACACACCTTTGTTGCTCTATAGAACCTTGACGATCTCCAAGATTAGCAATTCTAATAAAGTGATCTATAGTAACATTATCTTTTAACTGCGTGATCTCGTACCACCCTGCTGGGTCTACGCATTCTTCTTGCGGGTCATCCTGGCCTGGACCGCCTGGATCTCGTGGCACTTCGTTTTGGGTGGGTGGCTCTTGCCTAGGTGGTTCTCCCCCTCCACAGTCTGGGTCGTAGTAGACAATGAAATCTTGCAAGCCACCACCTGGCCCCGTCGAATAATCTGGAACCCCTCCTCCAGAATCTCTGAATACATCGATCTGCACCAAGCAGCCGAAATCTGCGTTCATGTCTGCAACAAAAGAAGAAATTGCTGGGGTAGTTCCAGGGCCAAAAACACCTCTATCGATCCCACCATTTACTTGAGTTGTACATTCGCGAGACTGCATAGAAGAAAGTGAGCCCTCGGGAACGTTGGCACAGGTAAACACCTGGTATACAAACCCCGAAGGGACATCACAGCTGCTAGACCCACCTGCAACATTGCAGTACCCACAGCCAGCCTCATTCCCGCAATTGTTAATAAGCCCACTTAAAGCATTCACCTCTGTAGCCAACTCATTAACAGCATTTTTAAAAATGCTAAAAGAAAACAAAGCGAAAACAGCTAGAAAAAGCACCACTAAATGAGCTCGGAGTATGGTTGCAATATTAAGTCTAATCTTCATTACTATACTCTATCGCAGGTAGTGGTTTATATAAAATGGTATCGAAGGTGTACTCTTTTGGGTCGTCTTTCCCAGAAAATAGCCTCAAACTAAGGTTACGCCCGTCTATTTCTTGGAACTGGAAGTAACTAAGATCGAAACTATAGCTGCCGTTCTCAGAAACAGGGGCACTTAGCCTACCCCTTACCCTGCTCGGAATGTCTCTACCAGTTAGGATAACTACCGTGTCGTTATCTTCATCTAATGACAAAACTTCCCCATAAGCTGGGTCTGGTGTCGCTAAATCCTCTTCGACCGCAAGTGTCACTGAATTAGGTACATCGAATTTCGTGCCAGATACATTACCTCCGAGCAGAAAACTATAAGTAGTTTGGGGCTTCAGGTTGCGCAAGGTTACATGGTGAGTATGGCGCATCTTCCTATCTGCTTCGGGTAGCAAAACATACTCCCCAGCTTCATCTAACTCTAGATTGCGATCGTCGTAGGCGACCTCAGCAGAGAGAACAGAAAACATTTGCGATAAACTACTCCCTTCTTTGTAGTATACCTTCCCTTCGTAGGGTTTCTCACTTTGCCAAACTAGACTCATGCTTGTGGCAGTTTGGTTAGCGATAGTAAAGTTTTTATACTCCTGATTCTGATCATGGTAATGCAAAAAGATGGTTGCTCCTAAAACTATAAGAACAGAGCCGTAAATTAAGAAGCCAAGCAGAATAAGTTTTTTGCTTTTCAGATACTCGGCAGATTTTATCTTTCTAATTGCATTCATAAAACAAGACATTAAATCCAGGTCGCAAAGGTTCTGTAACTGGTGCACCGGTTGCAGGATTCGTATATGTACATTCTAGTGTAACAAACACTTCATAGAAAGTATTCACAATAGTTACCGAGAGGAAGAAAAGGAAGAAACCCACTACAAAGAGAATAGCCTTTTGCCTCAGTTCTTGTAGCTTCTCAGCGTTCCCCTGAGAAATCATCCACTGAACTCCAATAATTATCCCTACAATAAGAAAGAAAATCCCTCCGACACCGAACAGAAGATATATAAGCCTAGTAATTAGGGTTAACAAGTCTCTAAGCCTTGGCGAACTCTGAGCAAGAACTGGTGAGCTCAGAAAAACTAGCAGCAACGCAACCAAGACTAAAGCAAAGATTATGTTTTTGAGTTTAAGGACAGTGCTCATGAGCGAGCCTCCTAACAGGTGCCATCTAGGAAACAAACTAGTGCGTCTTGCACAGCATTATCTGCTCCATCTGCGAAGATCCCCTGAATAATAAAGATAACGATTATAGATAAGAAGGCAGCTAGCAGACCAATCATTACATTTTTTATTGCTTCCTTTGCTTCAGTGACTTTTGTCTCTTCCCCGCCACTTGTAATGAATTTGATCCCAGCAATAGCGGAATAAATAACTGCCAGCAGTACCACCGCACCAAATAAGATAGTTAACCCATTTCTAATTAGTGAAATGACAAGATCGGAAGTAGTACCACTGCCAAAACTTGTTCTAAGCCAACTTGGTAGAATATCTCCTAAAATCATACTCAATTTTCAGAAAATTATATAATAATGATACTTATTCTACGGCCGCAATGCAAGCACCTAGGTCCGAGTCTGGTTCCAGAAAGGTGCAAAATGCCTCGCGTAAGAATTCTGGTCGGCCATCGGTAAAAACTCCCACAATGAAAAGCACCATAAGAACTCCTAAGAATAATGTGAATGTCCCAACCAAAACGTATCTTAACATTGCTTGTGCTTCGTCTACTTTTTGGGAATCACCTTGAGAGCGGATGTATCTGGCGGCTGCGATAAGCGAATAAATAATTGCGAGCAAAATCACACCTGCAAATAGCAAGACGAGGCCATTTGTAAGAAGAGTGAATACATATTCAACCCTGTCTCCCGGCTCTTCTATTGGAGGCAAAAACTCTGTATTGATAATTGCTTCGAAGACCCAATCCATGTGGTATCTGCTTAGGTAAATAGCTGGATTATAAAGTAGATCACGATTAGGACTGCAAAAGTGAGGAAAGAACCAATAAGCAAATTCTTTAGTGATTTACTTGCTGCTTCTACTTCTTGTTGGTCTCCCCTCGAAGTAATATATTTGATTCCAATTATAGCTGCCAGTATTACCCAAGCAAGAACTATCGCACCAATGGCAAGGGTCACAACAAGCTCAATTATTTGAGGCAGGGTTAGCGAGGCAATTCCTCCACTAGGAAAACCAAATGGATCTATTTCGAAGATGTCCAACAAATCTATTACTTGCACTGAAAATTTCTGGTTCATGCTTGGCTGTATTAGAGATTATCTAAAAATATTGTTAAAAAAGTTCGTCTGATCTATTTCGTCTTGCGCAATCTGGGCAGGGCTTCTAGTTAGAGTAAACGGTGCCCTGGTTCCCATGTCGAAGTCGAAGATCGCTGCGATAAGTAATACTAAGAAGCCTGACGCAAGAGCAATTATAAATCCTAGCAATGCGTTTTTTAGAATTGAAGAGGCTTTTTCGACTTCCTCATCTTTATCTCTGGCACTACCATATTTGAATGCTCCGTATAAGCCGAATGCGACTGCTACCAAGCCAACCGCAATGAATATCCAAAGCATTGTATTGGCAATAGTTTCTACTACTAGAATATTTCCATCTGTGTCGGTAATGATTACCCCAGACGAAGTCGAAAGAATTGGGAAAATGTTCAGACCAAGAGTAGTCGTTGTTGATGTAGCCACCAAGCTCCCTGCTGAAACGGTTACACAGCGCCCATTATTATTGCAAACCTTCTCTTCGCTTAAGCAATCGCATGGACAACATTCTTCCGGGGTAAGTGGGAATCGTATCGAACAGCTCGCATCGGTATTTAATGCATTTCTGCGCTCGCACTCTGCGATCTCCGCTGGATCAGTATAAGCAGCAATTGGAGAAACCGGGAACAAAAACCCAATCGTTGCCAAAACTAGTATAAGGAATCTTTCAAGTCTAATGATACTAACCTATTAATAAGTTATCGATTCCAAGGAGCCTACCTAGTATATTTATTACGAACGGCGAGATCACGATTATTACAAAACCCACTACAGCTGCTGTTAGGATCTGGCTGCTCTGCTTTTCTTTTTCGGGATCTCCGGCTGCAGTCATCTTTACGAAGCCTCCGTAGATAAGCATCCCTAAAAATACCATAACGATCAGACCTGGCAGCAAAGAAACCACACCACGAATCAGAGAAAGAATTGTAATGTCTGTTGGTGATGTAATCATTACTTCTATTCTATCCTAAAGCTATGGAATTCCAAATGGCGTGAATCCTTGCTGGTTAAGCTGAAGAATATTAAACCCTAAGAAGTTAAGTAGAGCCACAGAAAATATTAGCAACAGTAATGCAATAATTGCAGAAGTCATAATTTCCTGACCTTCCTTAACAGCTTCTGGATCGGTTTTTCCAATCTGCTGAAGTTTAACCGCACCCTGAGCTATACGTAGTATCACAAGTAACCCCATTATTGCTAGGGCAATACGAAGCACTGTATCTACTATCGAGCTTGTAGAGTTTGCATTGATACATCCAATCTCTGTAAATATTCTTCCCTGTCTAGGCACAGCAAAAACCTCGGTATGAGGTTCGATAGGAGCAGTAATAGCTGGCGGGGAAGTTATGAGAGCAAACCCTGCAGCAGTGTATATTGGGATATCCCTTGGGGTGCCGTCTGCCGCATCAGAAAAATCTGGTCCACCATATATACAACGAACACAGCGATTAAACTGATCCGCGTTAAATTCGATTTCAGCTGTGTCGCCCGAGAGAGTTCCCCTATATTGCACAGAGTTGTCGCTAGGATCTGTTTCTGTGAAGTCTGCACAACCCTTATTCGACGAATTCTCGAGGTAGGACTTTGAGTTGAGCTTGCAGAAACGATCGGAGACCACGTTCAACCTACCTGCAATAGTATCACCTTCGTTAGGAATAGTCGTACCTCCGATTCTCAAGGTGGAACTGTGTTCAAAATCGAAAAACGGTACGTTGTTTGGGATTCCCGATCCGGATACAACAGATCCATCTATACAACCGAAAGATGGCAAATTGCATTTTGTCCCGCCGAGAGGTGCTTCGAAACACCTCATTTGATCCGGGTCGTCCCCTCTTTCTTTTATTGCTATTCCAGTTCTACTCTGACAAAAGTATTGCTCGTCTGCATCGTCGTCTCTTCCGATAGTTATTCCCATATTTGCAGCAGCTTGAACAGCAAGAATGTTCTGATAGCTACCGTTACGGGAATAAGCATTGTTGGTGAGATCCCTGTCTGTTCTTGGAATTATTATCCTCGGTCCCTCGCTAGTTTCTATACATTGGATACGATCTCTTGCATTTTCCTCTTCGTCATATACATCATTAAAAATACCATCGGGATTTAGAGTAATGCTGTGGTAATAATCTACACCACTACGCGATATAAGTGGGTTTAAATTTCCATAAGAAGGATCAAAGCTTCCACTAGCTTGTATATCATTAAGCGCATCCTGAATTCTTGTCGGGATACCAGAGGTATAATTGAGCTCATAAATTTGCTTAGTGCTACCACCCAGTTCGTGCACACCAAAGTCTGTGTCGATACCAAAGGATCCTCCTACGTCACCGACAACCCCACCGCAAGTCGCAACACTTGCCCTTGGTTCTTCAGCGCAAATATATACTCTATCTGTTCCTGTGTCTGTAATAATGTCGCTACTACCAGTGAGTATTTCGCAAAACTCGTTGTTGAACGAAACGCATGCAGCGTCACCGCCTAAAAAATCTGCAGGCTCACTCACAGGTGTCATGCCATATGGGCATTTTCCAGTAGCCACATCACGGCAAGTAGTGTTCCCATCTATCAACAAAGGGGGGAATGTTTGAGCTTCTACAGTCACTAAGGAAATTATTGCACCAAAAAATACTACTAAAGAGGATAACGCAGTTAGGTAGAGAGTACGAAAAGGTCTTAATCCCTCAAAAATTTTAGTGGCTTTTTTAGATTTTTCGGGCAGGTTTGCTACGGACATTACTCTATTCTAAACTAAAAACGTCTCCAGGTTTAAGGGTTCCAGATAGCATTGCCTTAGCGACTTCATCGCTGATTGTCTCAGTTACAGTCCGTTTTAACGAGCGCGCTCCAAACTGGCGATCGAATCCCTTCTCTACCATGTGCTTGGCCAGTGTATCGCTATAAATAAACTCAATTCCCTTTTGCTTTAGTAGCTCTTTTTGCTCGGAGAGCAAAAGAGCTGCGATCCGCTCGGCATCTATTTCCGAGAGCGGGTGGAACATTACGACCCCGTCGAAGCGGTTCAGGAACTCGACTCGGAAGTGGGTTTTTAAGCGCTCTAAGGCGGCGGGTTTGATATCCTTGTAAGTCGAACCCGCCGCCACCCGCTCGGCAATAAGACTAGACCCTGCGTTAGAGGTCGCGATAATAATCGCGTTAGCAAAATCTAATCTGCGCCCGGATGCGTCTAATACAGAAGCATTGTCTAAGATTTGCAAGAATAAATCTACGACCTTAGCATTTGCTTTCTCTAACTCGTCAAGCAAAATAACACTAAATGGTTGCCTAGTAATCTGTGTTGCCAAAACCCCTTCTATAAATTTGCCCCCTGCAGTATAACCGATTAACTGTTCTACGTCCTTAGCCTGTTGATACTGTGACATATCAAGTCTAAACAAGAGATTGGAATCCCCAAAATAGACCCTAGCAATAGTTTTTGCCATCTCTGTTTTACCGACACCAGTTGGACCGAAAAACAAGAAGCTCGCAACAGGTTTGTCGTTTTGCGCGTTAATATTGAGCCTTGCCCTTCGCAAAGCTTTCGCTACTGAACTAATCGCTTCTTGTTGTCCAACAATAAATTTCCCCAGCTCCGACTCTAAGTTTAACAGCATCTGAGACTGCTCTTCATTAGTTTTTGCCCCAGCCACCCCAAGATTAAGGTTACTTTTCTTAGCTAGATATTCATCGACCAGAGCCACACTCACAAACTTCTCTCCTCTTTCTTTAGCAAGTTCTATAAGCTCCTTATACAAGTCCAGCGCTTTATCCGGAAGATGGCGATTAAATTCGTAATTGGGGCTTAGCTCAGCAATCCTGGCTAGTGCAGCATAGTTTGCCGAAGTAGAAGTTCTCTGTTCCTCATGTTGCGCGCGGTCTAATAAAATCTGGATCATTTCATTTTTATCTGGCTCTGGAAGCTGGATCACCTCAAAGTTCTTTAGCAGCTCGCTGTTTTGCTCTATTTTAGCTTTGAAGTTGCTTGGAGTTATAGTTGCAATAAGTTTTATATTCTTTTGTTGAAGTTGTCGCGAGAGAATGGCCGTAATCTCTTGCTGCTGTTCTTGCGGGAGCGAAAAAACCTCATCTAAGTCGTCGATCACAAGGATAATATCGCCGCTCTTATGTTGCTCTGTGAATATCTGATCCAGAACTGCTGCAACCTTGCTACTAGAACTCATTTGTGAAAGCAACCGAGTTACGTTAAGCTCTAATACCCTTTTAAGCCTAAGTTCAGGAGAAACTTCCCCTGCAAGGAGCTGGAGTACAAAACTGCGAACCAAGTTGCTCTTACCTACCCCAGGCTCACCCACGAGCAAAATCATCCCTTCTAGTTTAGCCAAGTGTGAATCAATTTCTTCTAACTGATTTAGCCTATAACTAAAATCTACTAGCGATAGATTCGACTTGATCTTTTGCGTCAGATCTTTACTATGCTTCTCTAGAAGTGGAGAATATACACTAGTAAGTGTCTGGTTAGCGCTTCCTATCTGCAGGAGAAAACGCTTTGCGTCTAGTTTTGCTTCGAGGTGTTCTCTATAGGACTGCAACTTTTGCCAATCTAGCAGTGAATGGAGGGCTGCAGAAGTAACCCCCCATTTAAGCGCCAAGTCGTCTAATTCATTTAGTAGCAACGAGATCGCAAATGCCTTTTCGTCGAAATATGCAAAGCCGTGCTCATATGCCAAGCTAAACCCTCTTTCTATAGCTTGTTCTAGATCGGACAAGTTTAAGCTGTAACCAGTCCGCCTCAATTCAGCAAATGCAATATTTCTTTCCCGCTGCATTATGCCTAAGCGTTCTAATAAGCCTGTAACCGAATCCAAGCTAAATAAGCTCTCCAGCAAGTCTACCGTCGCCCCCCTTCCTTGTTTTCCGAGAAGGATGTATAGATCTCTATCTAAGAAGTCATTCATCTCGATTCTTTGCCAGTGTTCGATCTGCTCTTCACCCAAATCTGCTAGCGACAAGTGATCCCAATCCTGATATCTATTCTTATCTCTTCCCAAGTAAAGTGAGTAAGCATACATGCTAAAGGTGCCAGCTAAAAGAGCTTCCATAACCCCAAAGCTTTCTAGGTGCGCAAGCTCGAGGAGTAGAATTTTAGAATCTAGAATTCCTATTAGATTGATTCCAACAAAGCTAAGTATCGCAAGAAGCCGAAAAACTTTGGAGAGATTTCGCTCCAGCGAGTATAGCGACGAAGCAGATTGATATTCTTTTTCTAACTCTTCCCAGTCGATTACCAGTTTTTCTCTTAGTCGCATTATGTTAGAGCAGGCTCAGCCAAAGTAAAATAATTGGTGTTAAGGGGAAAAGCAAATATAAAGCGTTAAAAAATAACTCGAGAAAAAGCACCACTGCTAAGAAAGAAGAAGAAACTAACAAAATTC
>JBMCLZ010000017.1:0-11113 GCA_048615025.1 Candidatus Dojkabacteria bacterium
ATAGTCTTTTGCATGCCCCCAATCTCTTTTTGAATCTAAGTTTCCAAGCTCTAGTTTTTCTTCTAAACCTAATTTTATCCTCGCCATGTTTCTTGTGATTTTTCTTGTTACAAACGTGCGCCCTCTCCTTGGCGACTCATGGTTAAAAAGAATCCCATTCGAGATATGCATGTCATAACTCTCGCGATAGTTCACACCCATCCAGTATGCAAAAACTTTTGCTACACCATAAGGTGACCTCGGATGAAACGGTGTTTGCTCGCTTTGAGGCGTTTGCCTAACTTTGCCAAACATCTCACTACTAGACGCCTGATAGTAGCGTGAGTGTGGAGAAAAGTTCTTTATCGCCTCCAGGATGCGTAATGCCCCCATTCCAACCACATCTGCAGTGTATTCAGGGATATCGAAGCTAACACGAACATGACTCTGCGCGCCAAGATTGTACACCTCGTCTGGTTGGATCTTTGCAATAAGCTTAGTGATATTCGCCGAATCGGATAGATCACCAAAGTAAAGCTTAAGCCTATCGCTTATATCTGCGCTGTCTGCGTCTAGGTCGCTCAGCTCGCTCATGTCTTTGGGTAATTGGTGTCCGCGCTCGAGAATAAGCTCTGCATGCCCCTCGTCTTCGAACAAATGCTCGATCCTTCTAATATTAAACTCAGAAGTTCTGCGAACAATGGCATGCACCTGATAGCCTTTTTCTAGCAAAAGTTCTGCTAAATATGAGCCATCTTGCCCGGTAATTCCTGTAATAAATGCTGTCTTCATGTAAACTGTTGTAACTGATGTTATAAGTTATCGTTATTCTAGCATGGTGTTTGCAAAGCTTAAATCAATTGTCAAATTAATTATAAATGCTAAAGTTAGTTTGAACAGACGATATAAGTATAACCCCCTTCTTTCAGTAATTATCACAAAAAATTCGGAGGCGATTGACCTCAGCAAGCAAACATTTGCCGATTTCGAGCTGGTTAGGGATGTGAATCTAGCAAAAGGTAAGTACATTGTGTTTTTAGAGGAGGGAGCAAAACTAGATCCTACTTTCTTCGAAAAGTGTTTATTAAAGCTAGAAATCGAAGGGATTGACCTTGTTTACTGCGGCAGAAACGCTGAGGGTATTGGAGAAGATCTAAATTTGGATAGAAATAGAATTCCCTCGTCTGCAGTGCATAAAAGGCCAGCTAGTTTGGTAAATGCTAAGGCTGTTAGCTGGAGCTACTGGAACGAACTGCTTAAAAGGGGTTACCGCAGTGGCTTTATAGGAGAAGATTTGCTATATTCACCTGAGAGTAAAAAGAAAATAGAAGAAGCGGAACCAGCACCATTTTCTAAAAAAGAGATTCGCAGAATCTCTAGGCGGCATCGCCAAGAAATCTATAGACTTTTTCCACTAGCGAACTTAGGAGCCGAAAACCTAAAGCTAGATAAGAAAGTAAATAATGTAGCGGTCGCACTCCCCTACCCTCGCTATGGGGGTGGAGAACGAATCTTTTATCTTGTCGCCAAATCTTTACAAGAGGAGGGCTGGAAATTTAATCTTATCTGCAGAGGCACAACTGAAACAAATGTGCCAGACAGATACGAAGATTTTCGTCGAGTTGGAGCAGATATCTGGCTGCAGGAGTATCTAGTAGGCAGGAAAAGAAACTACTACGCACTTTACCGCTACCTAGTTTCTAGCAGAAGAATAAGTTCGCTAGTAATTACTGGAAACGATTCGCTTTACCATTGCCTCCCAAAGCTAAAACAAAAGTTTGCCGAGTTGCAAATTATCGACCAGCAGTACAACCAGGTAGAATACGTGAATCAAAACCTAAGATATAAAAGATACATAGACTATACAGTTTCAGATAACTTGGCTGTGCTCAACTTCCTGAAAGAAAATGGAAATAACTATAGCCAGATGGAACAAATCGCCCCAGGTTTAGACATTCAAGATCAGTTTAATCACAAAAACTACCCAGAGCAGCTAGAAAATAAAGAACAGAGCGGCAAGTTTAGAGTAATCTTTGTTGGCAGGTGGTCTAAAGAAAAAGGAACCTTCTTTTTTCTGGATGTGGCCAAGGAGTTTAGAGAGCGGGATGATATTGAATTCGTGCTTGTTGGTTATGGAGAAGCAGAGCAAAAGTTGCGAGAGAAGGTAGAGCAAGACGAGACTGCTAGTATTGTGAACTTTCATGGTTTTACAGACAACAGTGCTCCTTTGCTGGCTGGATCTCATGTTCTGGTTTTGCCTTCGCACTTCGAGGGTTACCCTGCAGTAATTATGGAAGCTATGGCTATGGGGCTTCCAGTAATAGCATCGAACGTAGGCGGGATTAGTGAGCAGATAGACCACGAAGAGAACGGATACGTTATAGACGAGTTCGACCCGACAATTTATGCTAAAAGGCTCGATGAGCTAATGGGTAACAAAGATAAATACGAAAGCTTTTCTGAATCTGCAAGAAGAAAAGCAGAAAATATTTTTTCAATCGAAAAGACTGTTAGCAGCTACGAAAATATTTTCCGCTTAAGCTTAGATAACAAAAACAGATAGTACGGTTTTATAAATCTGTGTGGGTGAGATTGTTCGTGCCTTTTCTTATGCTCTTTGAGCACACCTATTTTTTTATCTAGCTCGTCTTTGCCCCATCTACGTGCGCCTTCGATCTTGTCTCGAACAAATCGTGAATACTCACTGCCTTTCATAAACATAGAAAACTCGATAATTTGCTCCTGCTTAAGCCCGTTGGTTCTTTTATGCTTACCGTCTCTTGCTGCAATTTCACTTAAAATTTTTGCTAACTGTTTGTAGTTGCCATTCTCGAAGTATCTAATGCTAGTTGAATCTGGAAGGACAGATATTGCACCTTCATTGTCGCTAGAAACAAGCTCACATCCGCAGATAAGTGCTTCGAATGCTGCCAGGCCAAACCCTTGAAATTTACTCGCCTCGACAAACACATCTACATTAGTAAGGAGCTCTACTACCGCTGGTTTCGCTAGTTTTCCGTAGCTCACTACTTTAAAATTCTTAAATTTCTTCTCTATTTCAGCACCCCCATAAACATGAAACTCGATGTTCAATGGCTTTCCAGCTTTTTCCAGCTCGCTAAGCACAGCTAGAATAACGTCGCCACCACGCTTCTCGTCGTTTCTATACATCAAGCCAATTGTTGTAATGGGCTTTTTTTCCGCTCCGTCGAGCTTAGATTTAGACTTGTACTTTAAATGACTAGCATATATCGAAAGAGAAATCTTGTTCTTAATTACTTCGATCTCCTTAACACTAGTAAGTGCACTCACCTCACTAGAGACATAAGGCGAAACTGCAAAATGCACATTAGCTAGAGAAATATAGTCTTCGTAGGCTTGCTTATTGCTATCCCAGAAATTGTATTCGACATCTTGCAATACCTGAGCAACAACTGGCATCTTTCCAGTTTCGCTATAAACCTTTTTAGCTAATCTGGCGACATAATAAGAATCTGAATCTAGAGAATAGAGAATTAGCTTTGGATTAAATTTCCTTCTTAACAACTCATGAAACCTAATTGGGCAGTAAGTATAATCTTCCAGCTGCTCTGGCATCTTCTCCTCGTGAAGATAACACATACTAGAAGCAATTCCATCTGCATTTAGCTGGTTTACTATCTGATGCAATACGTATACTCCCCCATGAAGCAGCGAATTATTCGGGGACAACACTAAGACATCCATATCTAGATCTTTTATCTGTTCAATTTTACGCTGCTCTTCTAGAAGAATCCCTTCCGAAAAAAATCTTTCCCTTTCTGTTTCGATTAACTCCTGATAACGACTGTTTAGAATTTTTAAGTTTTTTGCATATCTTTCGTTGCGATCTGTAAAAGACGCTTCCCCCCTATGGTACACAAAAGCGTTTGGCGCGAGCAAAATCTTAAGCCCCTGCTGTTTTAGCCTCATGCTTATGTCTACTTCTTCGCAATACCCGCTGCCATAGATGCGATCTAAGAAGCCAAACTGCCTAATATATTCGTCTTTATACAACATACAAAAACCAGAAGCAGAGATTAGCTCTATCGGCTTTACTCTTAATTTTTCGATGTGACTCGCTAGTTGATGCATGTTCCACCCTACTGGCAGCTTCAACTCTGTATCTGGGAAATTGTTCGTTAATGGGCTAACTGCGGCAACTGAGGCATCGCTTTCAGCCACTTGGAGCATCTCTTGCAGCCAGTTGCCTACTGGGATAACGTCTGAATTCATAATTAGCTTATAATCTGATTCTCTTTGGGAAATCCCTGTATAGCAAGCCTCGATAAGCCCCTTATTTTGCTCATGAAACACCAAATCTACTTGGTCTAATAGCGACTTAGCTTTTAGTGCCTGTTCGAGAAGTTCATTGTGCGCAACATCTCCTGTATCATCTACAACAAATATTTTTGTATCTAGTTTACTGTTAGTGTATTCGGAGTTTTCTAGTGTCTGAATAGTCTTTTCTATAGAACGCAGAGCCAGATCTGTTGCGTAGTATACAGTTATTACTATATCGATTCTCTTAGGTTGTTCTTTGTTAGCCATCACCACTAATAGTTAGGGTAAGCAAAATATGCTACACCCTCGTAGCGCCAATTGTTGTTGGTTTGTTCGAGGAATTCTTTTTCTGCCTGGGAAATAGTATAGAAATGTGCATTATAGCTATCTGACCAGAAACGGTAGACTGGTGCTGTGTCTTCTACTTGGCTGTTATAAGCGCAAATTGACCGACCTTCGTACTCCCAATTTCTATTGTTAGCCTCTAAGTAGTTCTTCTCTTCTAACGAAATCGTGTAGAAGTGCTTACGATATCTATCCGACCAAAATCTGTACAACCTAGTGCCATCGCAGTTATCTCCTTGTTTTACATAAAATGATATCTTCTCGTATCTCCAGTTAGGATCTCTTGCAAGGACATAGTCTCTTTCATCTCTGGATTCTGTAAAGAAGTGCCCTCTATACCTCTCCGACCAGAACCTATAAACAGGTTTCTTATCCGTTGGGGAATCTGGAATCCCTTGGAATAAATTGAGCTGGTTAATTGTGCCGTATAGGTTATCTCCTGGGCACCTTGTTGCGTTCCAGTCTCGATGGCCGCTCATCACTCTTCTAGTTTCCCCACTAATACTGACGTTATTCCCCCAAGGGTTAAGCTCGTATTCGTTTAAGACCATTTGCGAGAGAATCTGCAAGCTATTTCTAGCAGCAGAGCTGATCCCACTAGAGGAATATGTGCCGAGTAATGCAATACCGACTGTTCCTCTGTTATGAAATTTCGCATGCCCACCTGCAGACCCCAGACCGCCAAGTCTACCTTCGTAGATCACGCCATTCGGGTCGATTAAGAAGTTGTAGCCAATATCTGTCCAGCCCTGAACACCGTCGTTGGGATCTGCGTCTCTAACGTGCGAGTGATCATACCAAATTGCTCGAACAGTTGCAGCCCAGTTGGAAGAGCTATTACTTGTAGCTGTATGATGCACGACTATGTGTGAAACAGGGTCTATTGTGCGAGACCAGAATGTGTCGTCGCAGTAGTATGGCGTTGAAGGATTCCCACCATCTGGATGATCGTGGCAACCCCATCCCCTTCTAGTTACTACAGGAACGCCGTTTAGGGTCATTGTCTCTCCTGTTGCTTGAGTGCTTATGCCATCGTCAAATGTATTCAAAAGATGCACTTCTAAGGATTTGATTTCAGATCTTTCTACTTCTTGAAGATTAAATACGAAGATCCTTGGGCGTGAATCTTCGAAAAATACTACTTCAGATTGAAAATAGTTTGTCTCGTGAACTGCCTCTTTCCCATCCTGAAGCACAGATTCTGCCTGAAGCGGTATGCTTAGTTCATTAGAGTTTAAGCTGAAGGGCAGTTGTCTCTCTGAATTCGTTTCTGCTTTAAAAATAATGCTATCGAACCTACTAGGAATTTCGAGCTTAAATTCTGCTCGGCTATTTAAACTTATGTCTACCTTTTCAGACTCCATTGCATAAGTATTAGAAATCTGCGAAAACAGCAGTAAAATGGTAACTGCAGCGGGTATCAGTAGAGATAAACTTAAGCGAACCATAACCTATTGTATAACATAATACGAAACTCCCTCGTATTCCCAGTTAGGATTGGAGTTTATAACTAGATCTCTCTCTGCTGTCGAACTGGTATAAAAATGTGCTCGGTAGCGCTCAGACCAAAAACGGTAGACCGGGACTCTTCCCGACCCAGATGCCTGGTAAACACAAAATACAGCGCCCTCGTATTGCCAATTTGGATTAGAGTTAATAACTAGGTCTCGTTCTGCAGTTGAACTGGTATAGAAGTGTGCCCTGTAACGACTAGACCAGAACCGGTAAACTGGCGTGGTGTCGAAACATGTATTTAGCGAAACTGATTGGTAAGCAACGCCTTCGTATGCCCAATTAGGATCAGAGTTTATTAGGGAATCTCTTTCCGCAGACGAGCTCGTATAGAAGTGCGCTCGGTAACGCGAGCTCCAAAAACGGTAGATGTCTAAGAAAACCTCAGGGTCTCCTATGTACGAATCTAAAAAGTCTATTCTTCCGTTTCCTGTTTGAAGGTCATTACCACTAGCTCCGACATCTACTGCAGTTTGTTCGATTACCTCTTTCAATTCCTCTCTTCCCCAATTCGGGTTTTTAGACTTGATTATCCCAGCAAGTGCAGCAACTTGTGGTGCGGCAAACGACGTCCCAATGGAGAATTGTTCTGTGACACCAGAATTTATATCGCTACCGTCGGTTGCACAAGAGCTATAACAGCTTAAAGTTGTCTGCCAAACTGCTCCGCCAGAGCTACCTGTTGAACCAACATAAGCAACAATATCAACTCCCTTGCTTCCATAGACAGAATAAAAACTACGCTCGTCGTCTGGATCTATAGCACCAACAGACAATACGTTGTCGTATGCAGCTGGGTATACCTCGTCTGTTGCTACGATCCCGCCACCAGTATTCCCTGAAGCAGCAACCACCAAAATACCAGCTGCTATTGCGGCATTAATCTCGTTTTCGATTGCGGTGGCCAGCTCACCTTCACCACCAAGAGACATATTAATAATATCTGCGCCATTTAATCTCGCGTAACGGATAGCGTTAGCTAAGGGGCTTGTGAAAAATGTCCTCTCGAAATGTGCATTTGCAGCAATAGGCATAATTGTAAGCTCGAAGCCCGGCGACACAGAACTAGCTGAGTTGTTTGTTGCGCTCGCAATTGTTCCTGTAACCATGGAACCATGGCCATGGGTATCGACTGGTGCGCCAGATTTTGCGAACTCTATAGGAAGTGTTGTATTCGGGTTCCCCCCAGTACAAGTAGAAGTGCCAGGATTAACTCCCTCCGCTAGCAGCTGGTTATAAGTGTCTACACCATGGATATCGTCTACATAACCATTGCAATCGTTGTCGATCCCATCTCCTGGTGTCTCTGCGCTATTGTTATGCAAGTTAATCCCAGAGTACTCTGGGCTACTCATCTGAAAGTTAACCCCAGTAAGCCCAGCGCTATCGTCGTACGAACCATAAATTAACCCCGAATCGATTACCGCAACTGTTACATCGCTACTCCCTCCGCAAAGACCTCCACCAGGGCAGTCTTGCTCATCCCATAGCTCAGGCACAGAAGCTCTCGAATAATACCAATGTCTGGAGTCGTTGTAATCGTTAGGTTTCGATTCGCTCCCTGAATCTGTCCACGCCATCTCGTAAATATAGTTCGGATGAGCATACTCTATCCGCTCATCTAAAAGCTTCGTTTTGATCTCCTCTCTTATGTCTGACACTCCTGTCTTGGTCCTTAATTTTTCGTTTCCTTTAAACTTGTAGACGACTTCACCTTCGGCAAACTTACCGTTTCCCAGCATCCTCTCTGTCTTTTCTTCCGCTGCTTGTACTCGGATTGCCTCAACTCCAAGGCTTTCCTCAGCATAAATTGTAGATAAACTATGGGAAGTGATGATCAAGTTAAAAACAAATAAAGAAAGCAGAAGTGCACTAGTAAAATTTTTTACGTTACAATAGCTATAGATTCTAATCGATCTAGAAAACATAAGTTATTTTATCGTAATTATGAAAAAAATTCTTGTTACCGGAGGGGCTGGATACATCGGTTCACACGCAGTTTTTGCCCTAGCGGAGAGGGGGTATCAGGTAGTTATCTTAGACAACCTCTTTAGAGGCTATAAGCAGGCAGTAGAGACATTGCAGAATCACTTTTCTGATGAGCAAATTCTATTTGAAAAGGTTGATTTGCTAGAGTTTGACAACCTAAAGCAGGTCCTAGCAAAACATGATGACGCTGAAGTACTGATGCACTTTGCAGCACTTTGCTTGGTTAACGAATCGATGGAACAACCTGATCTCTATTTTCGCAACAACACTCAAGGTACGATCAATCTTCTCGAAGCAATGCGTGCAGCTGGGATAAAAAATCTAGTGTTCTCCTCCACTTGCAACATCTACAAAGTGGTAGGAGATGGCAAAGTAGACGAGCAGGTGGCAGCAGAACCGCCGAATCCTTACGGAGAATCTAAATATTTGTCTGAGCGAATGATTACTTGGTACGAGCAAATATATGGGCTTAACGCGGTTAGATTTCGCTACTTTAACGTCTGTGGGGCAAATAGTGAGGGGATTATAGGAGACAGCAAAAAGCCTTCGCAGCTTCTTATTCAAAACGCAGTCCGCGGTGCTTTGGGGATAGAACCATTTAGCTTTACATATGGCGAAGTAGATACACCAGATGGTTCACCAGTTAGAGATTATATTAATGTTGAAGATCTGGCAGACATTCATGTGCTTGCTGCAGAAAAGCTAATGGCAGGTGAAGAAGTTGCAGGGCTGTATAACGTCGGAACAGGCACAGGCAACTCTGTAAAAGAGGCAGTAGATTTGGTTAAAGAAGTTACTGGCAAAGACTTCCCTACAGAAAAAGGGCAAGCCCGCAAGGGAGAGCCAAGCAAAATCTATGCAGACACTACAAAAACGAAGAAAACCTTCGGCTGGGAAGCCAAGCGCAGTATCGAAGATAGTATAGTTAGCTTAGTTAAGTGGTACGAAAAACATCCAAATGGCTGGGATGAGTAAAATAAAACAAGGAATCGAGATCAAACAACAACTACCAAAGTACGTCTTAGATACTGCAGCAGCGCTAAGAGATGGGGGGTACGAAGCATATTTAGTTGGTGGATCTGTGCGGGATATCTTGCTTGGGAAAGAGCCTAAAGACTACGATATTGCAACAAATGCCTACCCAGAACAAGTACAAGAGCTTTTCCCGAAATCTGTGCCAACTGGAGCGAAATTTGGAACGATTTTAGTGCTGATGCCAGACGAGGAAGGAGAAAACTTCGAGATCGAAGTAACCACATACCGCTCTGAAGCAGATTATTTTGGCGGCAGATGGCCTGCGAAAGTGGAGTTTACAAAAACAATAGATGAAGACCTTGCTAGAAGAGATTTTACGATTAATGCGATCGCACTGCGGATCGACAACGACATCCTAGAAGAAGTAGACATCGTAGACCCGTTCGGAGGTGTCGCAGATCTGCAGGCGAAAACCATCCGTGCAGTGGGAGATCCGGAAGAGAGGTTTTCTGAAGATGGTCTGCGTTCAATTCGTGGTTGCAGGTTGGCTGCTAATCTAGATTTCGACATCGAAGAGAAGACATTCGCAGCAATCAGCAAGACATTAGACGTAACAAGGCATGTCTCTACCGAGCGTGTAAGAGATGAGTTAATCAAATTATTAATGAAATCTAGCAAACCTTCTAAAGGGCTAGAACTAATGCGTAAGTCTGGACTTTTGGAGATTTTCATCCCCGAACTTCTAGAAGGGATTGATATAAACCAGCCGCAGTTTCACGAAGACGACGTCTATACTCATACGCTAAAGGCAGTAGATGAAGCAGACGACGAGGTAAAGATCGCGGCGCTCTTTCACGACATTGCCAAACCCAGAACAAGGAGCGAAGACGAGGCAGGGGTGCATTTTTATGGACACGACAAAATGGGAGAAGAAATGACTCGCGAAATTATGACTCGCCTGCGTTTCCCAAAAAGAGAGGTGGAACGAACTGCAACTCTTGTGAGGTGGCACATGTTCTACTACCCAAATGCAGATTGGCGCAAAGCCCAGAACGAGGGTAAAGAGAAAGACCCAGCCCACTTAGGCGACGAGCAGCTCGAGGTTGCAAGACAAGAAGCTGAGCGAGCACAGCTTGGAAAAAGTAGGCACAAGAAAACTCTTGCAGGCGGGTGGAGCGATGCTGCAGTTAGGCGCTTTATTCGAAACGTTGGTTCTCAAGAATTAATAGACGATCTTATGAAGCTTAGAATTGCAGATGCTGCAGCAAACCCTAAAAGCCCGTTTAACCCTTTGGAAATAAAGGTACTGGGTGAGCGTATCGCAAAAGTAAGGCAGGAAGATATGGCACTTAAAGTAACAGATCTAGACATTTCTGGGCACGACCTAATTGAGATGGGCATTACTGGCAAAGCAATCGGATCTACACTCGAACACTTACTAGACAAAGTTACGGAAGATCCGGAGCTAAATAGTAGGGAGGAGCTCAAGGAGCTTGCTATGCAGTATAATAATAACCAACCTCAGGCTTAGGGTCTAGACAAGGCCGGTTTAGCTCAGCTGGTAGAGCACTCCCTTCGTAAGGGATAGGTCGCGAGTTCGAATCTCGCAGCCGGCTAGCCAAGCAAAGTTTCTGGGTTTTCGCGCATAACTAAAAATAGCCACCAAAGAGCTAAACAGGCTACCGATACAATACCTATAACAACCGCGCCTAAGAAAGTAACCAACGGATTATGCGAGATTCTAAGACGTTTCAGGACCTGTTGCAACGATTCATTAGAATCATTTAGCTTTACAGGCAAATTTCTAGCGATAGCGCTTTGCAATTCCTCCCAAACTGCTCCCTTACTAGGCACAGGAAGGATAAAGTAAGCCAGTTTAGAAGTCCGTTTTTTCCTGAAAGCAATTAACAGTTGTCTGCTAGTTTGCAAATAATCTAAGTACTTCCCTAAACCAAAAGGCAGAAGCTGGGGGGGAATACCCATTGGATGTTCACTTAAATGATTATCGCGA
>JBMCLZ010000018.1:0-10701 GCA_048615025.1 Candidatus Dojkabacteria bacterium
TTTGCTGGTGTAGGAGAGCGAACTCGAGAAGGTAACGATCTTTATCGAGAAATGGAAGAATCTGGTGTTTTAGATAAGACAGCACTGGTCTTCGGGCAGATGAATGAACCTCCAGGAGCCAGAGCAAGAGTTGCCCTAACTGCGCTAACAATGGCAGAGCACTTCCGAGATACAAAGGGTACAGACCTACTGGTGTTCATAGATAATATCTTTCGTTTCACACAAGCAGGATCTGAGATGTCTGCGCTTCTAGGAAGAATGCCTTCTGCTGTAGGGTATCAGCCAACGCTCACTAGCGAAATGGGGCAGCTTCAGGAAAGGATTACATCGACAGAAAAGGGTTCTATAACTTCTGTCCAAGCAGTATATGTTCCTGCAGACGATCTAACAGACCCTGCGCCTGCAAATACTTTCGCTCACCTCGATTCAACTGTTGTTCTGAACCGTTCCTTAGCGGAGTTAGGAATCTACCCAGCTGTTGATCCACTAGACTCTACTTCGAATGTTTTAGATCCGAGTATCGTTGGAGAAGAGCACTATAAAGTAGCGCGCGAAGTTCAACAAGTATTACAAAGATACAAGGAGTTGCAAGACATTATTGCAATTCTCGGTATGGAAGAACTTTCCGACGAAGACAAACTAACTGTTGCCAGAGCTAGAAAGATTCAGCGCTACCTTTCTCAGCCATTCCATGTTGCAGAGCAGTTTACCGGTATGGCAGGAGTGTACGTACAGGTTTCAGATACAGTTGACAGTTTCCGCGCCTTACTAGACGGCAAGTTCGACGATAAACCCGAAACCGACTTTTATATGAAGGGTATAATTAATTAATACAAGCAGGGAAATGATCAAGTTAAAGATAATAACCCCAGAAGGAATAAGTCTAGAAAGCGACGATTGTGAAGCTCTTACAGTTACCACAGAGCAGGGTGTTATTACTATTTTGGATGATCATAGCCCACTAGTTACTTTGCTTAAACCCGGGGAGGCTAATGCAAAGATTAAGGGAGCTCAGGTAGATTTAGCAATATCTTATGGAGTGTGCAAAATTTCAAGAGACTCGGTTGTGGAAATAACGTCGGATCTCGCGCAACTGCCAGAAGAAATAGATATTCAGGAGGTAGAAGAGTCAAAAAGAAGAGCAGAGAAGTACATGGAAGACAACTACGACGATCTTTCAGAAGTAGAGTTTACCAATTTGCAAAGAGTAATCCTTCAGGAACAAGCTAGGCTTCAGCTTGGCAAGAAATACAAAAACGTCGGCGCAAGTGCTTAATTCAAGCTATCTACGTTATAGTTTGATATGCTGCAAAAGAATAAAGACCTAAGTCATCTAACGACATTTGCTGTTGGCGCAGTTGCAAAACAGTTTGTGGAAATAAACTCAGAAGAGCATTTACTCGAACTGATTAAAACACACGACATCGATTTAGATAAGACATATATCCTCGGCGGAGGTAGCAATACGCTTCTTACATCAGACATAGATGGCCTGGTTATTCATAATAATATTAAAGGGATAGAAGTTATTAGCGAGGACGAATTGGCAGTAAGAGTGAAAGTAGGGGCAGGAGAGGACTGGCACCAGTTTGTAATGTACGCGCTTGAACATGGCTGGTATGGGATGGAAAACTTAGCACTGATTCCTGGCTCAGTTGGAGCTAGTCCTGTGCAAAATATTGGAGCATATGGTGTCGAAGTAGATAGTTTTATTAAGCATGTGAATGGGATTTGGCTCTCAAGTGGTGAGACTGCTATGTATAGTAAAGAGCAATGCGAGTTAAAGTATCGAGATAGTATTTTTAAAAAAGAGTTAAAAAATAAATTCTTTATAACTTCTGTAGAATTTTATCTATCGAAAACGGAAGATCTCATTTTAGAATACGAAGGTATTGTTCATGAGCTAGAGGAGAGCGGAAAAGACGCAAGTAAATGGACCGCAAGAGATCTGGCGGATGCGGTAATTAGTATCAGGCGCAGAAAGTTACCAGATCCTAAAAAGATAGGGACTGCTGGTAGTTTCTTTAAAAATCCGATAATAGAAGAAGAAAAATTTATTAGTCTTATAGAATCATATCCAGATATTCCAAGCTACGATGTTCCTTTCAATGACGGTGTAAAAAAGCAAGTAAAGCTTCCCGCTGGTTGGCTTTGTGAACAAGCAGGATGGAAAGGTTGGACTAGCGAAGACGGTAAATATGGGGTGCATAAGAATCATGCTTTGGTCTTGGTTAACTATTCGGATGCCAAAGGAGAAGAGATATGGAGTTTAGCAAACGAAATCATGAACTCAGTAGAAAAAAAATTTGGAATAAGATTAGAGCCAGAAGTAAATATCCTCCCCTAGTTTCATCCCTTTTGATAATAGTAGATTCCAGAAATCCAGATGTTGCTAGCAATGATCAGAATACCCATAAATGCCATAAACATATCGAAATGCCAGTCGCTAAGAACTGTCACTGTTCCAGCAATCAGACCCAGCAAAGCTATGGAAAAACTCATGGCACTGTCGTAAATCGCATACTCTTTGCCTTCTGCACCTGCATCTAGACTTTTTGCAAATAATTTATTCCAATTGACTAAGTTTAGTGCAGAACCGACTCCAAAAACTGCTGCAAGGCATAATATTGCCATGCTTGGTTGATAATCGTATAGCCTAAGATTGCACTGCCCATAAGCTTATTCCCCACTACCAGCATTATTACCTCGTCAAGGTCTTTCTTAAAATGGTCGCCGAGTAAACCAAAAGGTATTTGCGTGAATGCCCTGGCAACATATGCTATTGCGGTGCCGATCCCAACTATAGTCTTCGGGTCTCCATCTATCTTCTCTGCGAAGTAGAGCCCCACTAGAGTAATTACCACAAGATTAATACCCCAGGTAAAAATATCGTTTATAGTAAGCATCCAAATAATATTGTTAGAGTCGAGCGTAGGCTTTTTTTCTCTAAACAGGTTGCGAAAGTCCATCTAAATAGTCTAGCATTTAGAGTAATGCCAAGAAAGGTTGGAATATTAAATGGAGGGGGTGATTGTGCCGGCTTAAACGCAGTAATTTCCGCTGTAGTTAAGTCTGGGATAAGAGATGGATTCGAGTTTTTAGGTGTAATGACCAGCTTTGAGGGTCTACTAGACCCAGTTCAAGTTGTCGAACTAGATCTGAACAAAGTTAAAGATATTGCCAGCCTCGGAGGGACAATTCTCTACAGCACAAATAGAGGGAGATTTTCAGCAAAAGTAGGTTCCGGGCACTCAAATAAAGTTCCTGAAGAAGTCCTAGACATGGCTATAGAAAATTACAATAAGCTAGGCTTAGACGCTTTGGTAGTAATAGGCGGGGACGGCACCTTAAGCGGCGCCCTTCAGCTTGTAGATAAAGGTCTAAATATCGTAGGTGTTCCAAAAACAATAGACAACGACTTATGCGCCACTGAGCAAACTTTTGGATTCAGCACTGCTGTAGATATAGTTACAGAGAGTTTAGATCGGTTGCATACTACAGCAGCAAGCCACAACCGAGTAATAATCGTCGAAACAATGGGCAGAAATGCTGGTTGGATAGCTCTCCACGGTGGCATCGCGGGCAATGCAGATATTATTCTAATCCCTGAGATTGAATACACACCAGAAAAGGTCGTTAGTTCTATTCGTGAGCAGCAAGATAGAGAAGATAATAACTACAGCATTATACTAGTTGCTGAAGGTGCAAAAGCCAAAGGGGAAGGCCAGTCTATCGTTGCAGGCGGAGAAAGCAAAGAGCACCAGCTTGGAGGTATTGCAGACAGGCTAATGGAGCAAGTCGAAAACATAGCTCCAAAAGAATTCGAAATGCGAACTGTGAGACTTGGGCACATCCAAAGGGGAGGAAGCCCAAATGCTGAAGACAGGGTCTTAGCTCAAAGATACGGTGCTTTCGCCATGGAGCTGGTTCTACAAGAGAAGTTTGGATACATGCCGGCCTTAAATTCTGGTGTAATAAAAGCTGTAGAGATTAGACATGCTTGCGACAACTTAAACCTTATTAGCGAAAACTCACAGCTCGTTAAAACCGCCAGAGACATTGGGATCTCTTTTGCCGATTAGCTTTCTTATTTGTGGCTCTAACAGCAGCGTTGCACCTCCTCCGATAACTATGAGAAGAACTATCGAAGCAATTACTATAGTCGCTATTTGTCTTACTGGGATAAACCAAAAAGATCTTTCTACATTAACAAATTCATTTGTTTGCGGGTCGAAAACCTCGAGCCTAACTGTATAACTGCCAAAACTGAGTTTGTTATCTGTTTCCCAGTTGTTGTCGAAAAATACTGCAGATTCCGGTAGTAACCTATTATTTCTAGGGTTAAGTTCAATTTCTTCTATAGTTTGCTCATTTCGATCTAGAATTACTATTTTTCCTTCTGGTACAACTAGCCTATTGCCCTCATTTGCTAGTTTGGTCTCGAAATCTAAGCTTCCTTCATCCCAGACTATTTCTGGTGAGGTAAATGAATCTATCTTTACTTGACTGAATGCGCTAGGCCCAGCTATGTTAGCGAACAAAACGGGCGCTACAGCGAAATTTATTCCTAAATTGCCACTTTCTGTCTCGTCTGCAAAGTTTGTTCTAACTTGGATCAACGAAAAATAACTCCCAGGATCGATATCATCTGGGGTCGACAATTCGAAATCTACGACTTCGCTTAAACCAAATCTTTCTAAAATAAACTCATTCTTTTCGATACTTATATATTCAGAAAGACCAAAAGTAGTTTGATCCTCCAAAAGTTTTACCTCTCCAGTTTCATTGTCGATTGTAAAATCTAAAATTTCTATGGTCATCCTTAATGGGGTGTCTTCCGGGTTGTATTCGTGAGTGATCTTAAAACTGCCCGTTCGAGATTCACCTGGTCCTAGATTATATTCATAGACTAACTCGGTACTCTCCCCTATCGGGGTAACCTTTATACCATAGCCATCTATGTTATCTGCTTGAGCAGAGACTGGATAAACTGCTTGCGCTAAAATAAACCAGAAAAATACAACGCTCCAGAAAAATGTACCTTTGCAAAAAAGAGAACTTAACATAATCCTAGAAATCTGGTAAAGCAGTGTAAACAATATTTTGCGAATAACTTCCGACTTCTGTATTTGCTCCTGCTTCAGCTTTGTGGGTGATCAGATGTGTATGGTTAGTGTCTGTTGTGGAAGGGGAATTACCTCCATCAGCATTAATAATTTCACTACCAACTTCTGCTGGGAGCGGATTATTATCAGTGCCAGTACTCCAGGAGGGGCCAGTATTTAAAGGCTGTCCGCTGGTCAGCGTTCCTAGATTAATCGATAATCCGTATTCTTCTATATTATTAGACACTGTGCCATCAGTAACATAGTCAATGTTGGCTCCATTGCTTTTTCTCAAGCCGCCGTCTGAGTCGATAATAATTCTGTAGTCTTGTAAAGTTGAAACTTTTAGCCTGTAGCTACATGTTTGCACACCTGCCGCTGAGAGATTCCCTAAGTTGCATGAGCTGAATCCTGAAGTATCGGCACTATTTCGAATTGAGAAGGTGAGATCTTGCGAAACTGTGGCATTTACTTCTACCTGGTTGGCTCCTCCTACATAAAGTGTCGTACTTCCTCCTCCTTCTGGGGTGTATACAGCAGGAGAGTAATTCCCAGGAGTGGCATATGAAGTTAGTCCAGAATTTATTGTTGCAGTCCAAGTTCCAGCCCCACAGCTTGTCCCGTTATCTATACTCAGTATTAGCACTGGATCATTATCTGAGATATTGTTGTTTGAGAGTCTTAGCTCATGTGTTGAGTTACCTGGAGTGCCTGGCCAAGCTTCTATGCTGTTTGTGCAACCAATGGGGGCAATTAATGAGACGTTCGCAAGAGATATTGTGCTGTTCACAGAGAATCCTGCAAAGTCGAAAATTACTTCTTCTTCGTCGAAGTAAGGACTTCCGCTGAGGAAGCTTAGACTCACTGTTGTGGTCTGAGAAGTCCCTACAGTTTGCGAACTAATATTGGAGCCTGTAATTGTTAGCGAAGAAATAGCCGCCTTAGCAGGCTTAATTGGAAAGACCAGAAGAATAAAGACTGTTAGTATCGCAAAGCAGTTAAATAACGCTCTCATGTCCGTTTTCTATTAAAAATTGATTAATTCTCCTTTTTTCTCCTTCAACATAGTCACCATATCTCACACAGTGTCGTCCACAATAATACAAAGCACCATTATTTGCATTTTCGAAGAACCGTGTGCCATAGTAGCGCATCAGATTTCTCGTAATAGTATCTATAGCTTCTTCGAAGCTGTTAAACTCTATTCTATTTGGGGGAGATCCACCCCAGCCCCAGCAATTAAACTGTTGAGCAGAGATATCAGTCCGGCAATGATTTGTTTCTACCTTAGATAAGCCTAGCAGAAGAAGGCAATCATCTGGAGCACCATACTCTTTGCATGCGTCGATAAATGTCTGGCCTTGACCCTCTAGTGGAGATCCAGCTAGATATTGATCGAATAGGTATGCTTGGAAATTTGCGCTAGTTGCTTGCGGAGTAGAAGTGCTGAAATTATTCCCAAGTACACCTGGTTGCTTTTGGGTCGTTTCCCCTAGATAAGAGAAATCAAGGCTAACTTCATCTTTTCTCCATGATCCAAGGATTATGTGTTCCTGAGTAGCAAATGCATAGATCCGGTCGAAGGCAAATAAACCAACAGAAAGAACCAAAGCTAGAATTATTAGAAAATATTTACCATGCATTTATTTAAAGGTTAGCACAATGCTAAAATCCTTGCATGGACAATCAATATATTAAGATCAGGAATTTCTCAATTATCGCCCATATCGACCATGGGAAATCGACTTTGGCAGACAGAATGCTCGAAATGACCAAAACTATATCTGAGAGAGAGAGGAAAGATAGGCTGTTAGATACTTTAGATCTCGAGCAGGAACGAGGGATCACAATTAAGCTCAATACTGCGAGAATGCTTCATAACGGGCATATTTTAAACCTGATCGATACTCCTGGTCATGTCGACTTTTCTTATGAGGTGTCACGGTCTCTCGTGGCGTCTGAGGGTGCTTTGCTCCTAGTGGATGCTACCCAAGGTATACAAGCGCAAACACTCACCACAATCTATAAAGCTTTGGAACATAACCTCGAGATTATTCCTGTTATTAATAAGGTCGACTTACCTAGTGCAGAAACTCAGAGGGTGGTTAAAGAAATAGAAAAGAATTTTGGATTCAAAGACGAAGAGATTCTAAAAGTTTCCGCAAAAACTGGTATGGGAGTAAAACAATTGTTAGATCGCATTGTTGAAGTTGTCCCCCATCCTGAAATTGAACAAAGCAAAGAGGAGGTTACAAAAGCATTTATTTTTGATTCTTTCTACCATGAGCATAAAGGGGTAATTGCGATGGTTAAACTATTCTCTGGCGAATTGAAGGCAAGAGAGGAGTTACATATTATTAATTCCGACTTAGACTTTGAGCCTATAGAGATTGGCTACACAGCACCAGCCTTGTTAAAAGCGGACTCGATAAGAATGGGGGAAGTAGGATACATAGCCACTGGACTCAAAGATATTCGTAAAATTCACCCTGGAGATACAATTACCCTAGCAACTAGTCCTGATATAGATCCATTGCCAGGCTACCAAAAGCCCAAACCTATGGTTTTTGCTAGTATTTACCCTGTAGATGCTGACGACTTTCCAGAATTGCAAGATTCTCTTGCCAAGCTGGCACTCACAGATGCGGCTTTAACCTACAAAAAAGAAGCTAATCAGGCATTAGGATCGGGATTTAACTGTGGATTCCTGGGGCTCTTGCATTTAGAGATAGCAATGGAAAGGCTTGAACGTGAGTTCGACCTTAACTTAATATCTACTAGCCCTAGTGTAGAGTATCTCGTTAAGCTTACTACGACAGACTATTCGAAGTTGCCCGGAGTAAACACTGCAAACATAGACTCACAAAATATTTTACACGTTCACGCAGCAAGTGATTACCCAGATTTAAGTCTAATTGATTATGTTCAAGAACCTTGGGCTGGATTGGAAATTCTTACCCCAGAGGAGTATATTGGAGAGATTATGGAACTTTCTACTAGTTCTCGTGGATTATACAAGAATCTGGAATATATATCGGATCAAATGATTGAGGGGAAAAAGCATGTGCTCTTAAAATACGAGATTCCTACACGTGAGATAATTACAGACTTCTTCGATAAGCTTAAGTCTTTAACTCAAGGCTATGCATCGATGGATTATGAAACATTTGAATACCGCGAGAGCAGTATCGCTAAAGTGTCGATTATGGTAAACGGCGAAGAAGTAGACGCTTTGTCTTTCTTAACCCACAAATCTAAAGCAGAGACAGAAGGGCGCAGAGTGGTTATCAAACTTAAAGACCTTATTCCTCGGCAACAGTTTAAAATTGCCCTTCAGGCAGCTATTGGGGGGAAGGTAATTGCCCGCGAGACTATTCAGGCATATAGAAAGGACGTGACTGCAAAATTATATGGCGGCGATATTACTCGCAAGAAAAAGCTGTTAGAGAAGCAGAAAAAAGGGAAAAAACGTATGAAGCAATTCGGCAGCGTAGAAATTCCTAAAGAGGCATTTATTTCGGCTTTGAAGTCTTAAGGAAGCTCTGAAACTACCTGATCCTGTACAAATGGCTCTAAGCTTGTCTGAATTGTAACTGTAAAGGGCTCAAACAAAGGCTCTGGGTTTAGGGTGTTTTCTGCTTCTCTAAGCATAACTAGATTAGCTGTATTCCCTGCAGAAACGCTAAGTATGTAAGTCTCAGATCCCCATCGCTCGAGGTTCCCCTCTGGGGAATGCAAGTCGTACACTATTCCAGCCGCTTCAACTCTTGAATCAAATCTTACGTAAATTGTTTGGGTCGAAAATCCATTATTTCTAACTTTTAGAAGTTGATTCCATTCATATTTATGTTTTAGAGTTCCTTCGTTAAATCTTGCACTTAATAATGAGCTTTCTTCAGTTTGGTTAAACTGAAAAGGTATTTCTGATCTGTTCAGCAAGTTAAATACTTCGATAGTTTCTAGATCTTCTGAACCAACTCCAGCGACTTGACCTGAATTGTTTCTCGAATTATTTTGCTGATCTAAATATGCAGAATATCGCTCGTATGATACAGGGCTTAACGCAATAAGTGTGAGGAAGGCTACAAGAGCCATCCCAAAGAACAGCGAAAACGAGAATACGTTGCTGGATGTTTTAACTATACTGGCAGTATTAGTCATTTCTATAAGTTAGCATGAAATGCAAAACCTAGCCAAGCAAATTTCTACCGCTCATATCTGCTGGCACCTCGATGCCCATGTGTGTAAGTAATGTGGGCGCAATATCTGCAAGTATTCCTACACTCATCTCGCCAGGACCTAAGCTTTTATTTATCGCCATAAATGGAACGGGGTTAATCGAATGCTTCGTGTCTACCTCCCCAGTTCGTAGGTCAATAAGTTCTTCTGCATTCCCATGGTCTGCGGAGACAAAAACTGTCCCGTCTTTCTCGAAAGCCGCATCGACTATTCTTCCGAGACATTCGTCTACTATTTCCACAGATTTTATTGTCTCCTGTAGCATTCCAGTATGAGCTACCATGTCAGTGTTCGCATAATTAACTACGATGAACTTATAATTTGCTGTTTTAATTTTATTTACCAAAAGATCGGTGACAAGATAAGCACTCATCTCGGGCTTTTGGTCGTAGGTAGCTACGTCTTTTGGTGAAGGGACTTCTATCCGATCTTCTCCAGGGAATATTTCTTCTCGACCACCATCAAGGAAATAGGTCACGTGTGGGAATTTTTCCGACTCTGCAATTCTAAGTTGGGGGAAACCATTATCTGAAATTACCTTGCCGATAGATTCTGTAATTACTTCTGGTGGGAAAGCCACGTTTCTGGGGTAGCCTTTTTCGTATTCAGTAAACCCAGAAAAGTACAAGCCAGTAATTTTTTCTCTCTCGAATCCGCTGAAATCGTTTGCTTCGAAGGCCATGGTAAGTTGTACTGCACGATCTGGTCTGAAATTAAAGAAAAGCATCGCATCTTGTCCTGTCACAGTGTGGAACCCTCCGTTCTGTTCCGGAATTGCTATAGATTCTAAAGTTTCGTCGTACTTACCTTGCGCATACATCTCTTTTATAGCCGCTTGCCAGTCCTTTGTTTTGTATTTCGCTTCTGCTTTTGTGATTAAGTCGTAGGCACTCTTTGTTCTCTCCCATCTTTCGTCTCGATCCATAGCATAATACCGACCTACAATTGTTGCAATCCGGCCAATTTTTCTTCTAAACAGCTCCGATTGGAGTTGGTCTAATGTATCTAGTGCGGCTTTTGGAGGAGAGTCTCTGCCGTCTGTAAAAACGTGGACAAGTAACTGGTCTGGTTGTACGGCCCTATCTGCTGCTAGTTTAATTAAACTGAACAAGTGAGAGATGGAGGAATGCACTTCCCCATTGCCAACAAGCCCAATCAGGTGTAGCTTGGAGCCGTTTTGCTTAACTGTTTCAATCGCTTTAATAAATTTATCGTTTTCGAAGAAGCTACCACTCGTGATGGCATTATCTATACGAGGTAAATCTTGGAACACAACCTTACCAGCTCCGATATTTATATGACCAACTTCGCTGTTACCATCTGTCCCGTGAGGTAAACCCACATTAGTTCCAGCTGC
>JBMCLZ010000019.1:0-10680 GCA_048615025.1 Candidatus Dojkabacteria bacterium
AACGGCTCACTTTTTTTATCTCAAAGCAGACTCAGATTTTCCCCGGACAGTAGTGGTTTTATACTATATGTATTGATATGATACCAGAGAGCATTAGCCGACAAATACCCCCCTACATAGAAAAATTAAGATCAACAAATTATAGAGATTTCTTTGAAAAAGTTCTTTTAAGATTATCAAGTGCCATGATAGGGGAGGGCAGTTCTGATGACAAGAACCAATTAGAAGGGACTAAAACATCCACTAAAATAAAAGGAGGTACTCCTTCTGCTGAGGTTCTAGATACTAGCTCAAAAGAGCTCTCTGAATATTCTTTAAGAAGAGCTTTTGCAAGACTGGGTGATTGCTTCCCTAATAAAAAGGGAAAACCTCGCCACGATGTTATAGATGAATGGTATGTAAGAACTGCAGATAGATTGTTAAATAGTCATCATCAACCAGAAGAAAGTGATTTAAGTAAAGCCCAAGAACCACTTTACCCTAAATATCCTTTTGATCTAAACACAGCCCCCCTTAAAGAAGTATTAAAACAAATATCACGGGAAGACTTCCATGAGATCCTGAAAATTAGCCTTGATGAAGACGTTAGGGCAGATGAGCCTGCCAAGGAAGCACTCTTAAGTGCTGCGAAAAAGATCGGACTGCTTGTGAAGGAGGAACATGAGCAAGATAGCCATGGAGTTTTTTCGGAAGCTGGGGGATATGCTGGGCATGGACAACAAGTGCAGGCAGCTTAGCAAAAGTGAACGCTAGTCGCTTACGTATAATATTTTGCCGATGTATTCCCGATCTTCTAGCACATCTAACATAGCTTTTGCGAGATTACCGCGAGAAATGGCAAAGCCGGTGTCATTCGTTCCTACCATACCCAATTTGTAGCTGCCATTGCCTTGCTCAGACCTTTGTAGGCCAGTCCTGATAACTGTCCAGTCTAGATCTTTGCACTGCTTTATTATCTCTACATGGCGAGCACCGTCGACAAGTCTTGCCCTGTCCACCACCGCAAGCATAAGGTTTGCAAAGCGATCTATTAGAGAAGGCTTATCTCCCTCAGTCCTTACTCCTGCGCCGGTAAGATCTATAAGCCTCTTCACCTCATACTTTCTCATCTCATCGATAATTAACGCAATAGCCTGCTCTTGCAAGTTAGCAGGAGAATTTCTTGTATGCCCTAGCAAAACAACAACAGCATCGGAAGCTGCAATAGTTTCAGAGACATTTTCTGGGCTTAAGGCGTCTCCAACAACCACATCTACCATGGAGGCGTTGCGGACTTCTTCCGTGAGCTTCTCAGGATTGCGAACGAGTAACTTTAGCTCATAGCCTCGTTCTAAGGCACACTCTACGAAAAATTTACCAGACTTACCTGTGCCCCCAAAGACAGTTAATTTTTTCTTTCCCATATCATAAATTTATCAGATCCAGCCTTCTCTACCAAGAAATAGTTCTCTGCAATTTTAGCCCTAAGCCCAATAGGGATTCCGTATGAGTTGTCTGTTGCAATAACCTTAGGCTCCTCTGCCCCTATAGTTTCTACAAGATATGTTTCAGCTCCATTAGCCCTAATATGCGCCACAACAAAATATCTACTCGGATTATCTAAATCGTACTTAGCATAAACCCAAGAATAGCGGCTATGAATATAAACCTTTTCACCTTCGTATTTGCCCAAAATCCCGAATAGCTCTTCGTTCGCCTCTTGTTCGATAAAAAAACGATCTATCCATTCCTCCCTACTCGCATCCCCTGCCAGATAGCGGTATGCAGTCGTATAGTAACTACTGACATATTCTGCCAGTAAGGTCTTTTCTCCAGAGATCTTTATGTTTAGCGAAAGAATAAAAGAAGCAAACACAATAATTAAAATTACAAAAGAAAACTTCAGCTTAAGTCTGATTGCCCTATGCGAAATGAAATAAGCTAATAAGAGTGCAAACCCAGGGGTCATTTGAAGAAAATAATGAAAGTACATTCTGTTAGCTAGTAAAGCACCAAAAGTCTCGAAAGAAAATAAAAGAAGAATAAAAAATAAAATACGTGGGATTTTTTTTAACCAAAAAGATAAAGAAACAATAGAGACGATCACTGTAAGCACCAATGCCTTAGTCCACGGGGCGATTTGAGAATAAAAATTAAAAGTCCAGATCTCTGCAAAAATTTGACTACTATAGCCTAAATTAAAAGTAAAAATAGAAAAAAAATAGATGTCTAAAGCGTCTTCGAAGCGGAAATATATTAATGAAGCTAACATGGGCAATGCAAAAGCAAGTAACATCGGATAAAACTTAAGCCCGAAAGATATCGCTGCATGCGATATCCCATACTCGCGCCATCTAGAACGCATCCAGTCAATAAATAAAAATAACAAAAGAGCGAGAAAATCTAGCAACGGATGAAATTTCACAAGGAAAGCGATGCCAAAACAAAGACCTGCTAAGATCATCTTGCTGTACTTCAGCTGCTCTGTGTTTCTATCAGAAAATATAAACACGAGTCCCAGAAGAACAAGCGGGACAAAAATATTTTCTGCATTTAAAATACCAGCTTCAAACCACATTACACCCAAAACAAAAGCAGTAATGCCCGATGAGGCAACAATAGCAAGCCTTCTATTAAACTTCTTAGCAGGGAGAAACAAGAAGCTTAAATATCCAACTAAAGCAATCGCCGTAATCCCCAAAATATAATTAATAAATTTGATCACAAAGTAAAACTCGCTACCAGAAATAGTTAAGATTAGGAGATAAATGAGGTAAATTGCTGGAGGTTTGTGATCCCACGCATCTCTGTAGAGTAGTTCTCCCTGCATGAGCTGGCCTGCGATCGCAGAATAAAGACCTTCGTCGTTATGCCATACTGGTTCAAAAAAACTAGGAAGACGAAGAAAAGTATAGACAGATAACACCGCAAAACTAAACAAGAGAATATAGAGCAAATTTTTTTGTGGATTATTGTTACTCAACAAATAATTTTAACACCAATCTCAATAGTATAATCTACGATGGAGAACATTTCTGATGCGGCAAAAGCAATTCGAGCGGGGCAGTTAGTCGTTTTCCCGACAGAAACGGTATACGGGCTCGGAGCAAATGCTCTCGATCCAGATGCAGTAAAGAAAATTTTTCTCGCGAAGGGAAGACCAGCAGATAACCCGCTAATTATGCATATTGCTTGCAAAGAGGGCATCTGGGACTATGCAGATAAAGCGCAACTAACCAAAGACGAAATAATATTGGTGCGTAAACTTATACAAAAATACTGGCCAGGTCCACTGACTCTAGTTTTGCCTAAAAAAAAGATTGTGCCTGAGGTTGTAACTGCTGGGGGAGATAACATAGCAATTCGAATGCCAGACAATAAGATCGCCTTGAGTCTAATTGCAGAAGCCAACACCCCCATTGCCGCTCCATCGGCAAATCTTTCTGGGAGACCTTCTCCCACAAGGGTAGAGCATGTATTAAATTCACCACTTAAGGATGAAGTAGCGGCAATCTTAGATGGTGGTCCTTGCGAAATTGGACTGGAATCTACAGTCGCCAAAATCGAGCATGGTAAGCTAAAGCTTTTACGCCCTGGCGCGGTTGTATTTTCGGACAAAGATTTGGCGAACCCTAAGGAAAGCAATAAAGAGCAAATTAAAGTGGAGTCTCCAGGTATGAAATACAGGCATTATGCCCCGAGTATACCCGTAAAGCTGTTATCGAGAAAGGAAATCGAGCAGGCCAAAAGTAGTGGTGGAATCGAAGCAGGAATATATCTAATTTCTTTAGACAAGTTCGGGCACGATCTAGACAGTTACGCTCGGAACTTGTTCAGCGAGCTGATCGCTGGGGACGAATCTGGCGCAGAGGAAATCTGGGCGGAGACTGTAGAAAAAACCGGTATCGGCAGTGCAATTATGAACCGTCTCGAAAAAGCTGCTATGATTTAACACATGGATTTTGAAACAGAGCTAAACGAGGAGAAGCAAACTAAACAGCTAATCCGGAAAATTAACCAGAATCTTTACCGGCAAGTTTCGTTAAAACATAACATTTTAAGAGGTATCGCATTCGGAACAGGGACAGTTATCGGCGCTTCGATATTTGGCGGAATTGCTGTTGCCTTAATCAGCCAAATGATAAATTTTTCCGAAGACTTGCCAGTTTTAAGAATTGTAGTCGACGAAAGCAACATCGAAGAAGTTATTGATGAGCAAAATTAATCCGAAATCAAAGATATTTCGTGTTTCAGTAGTATTTTTTCTACTCCTTTTGGGAGCTATCTTTGCTGTACTAGCTTTCATGCTTATTCAATTCATTAGGGAGGAGATCAACCAAAGCGACGAAGCCGCAGCAGGTGTTTTTAGCAGCGCAAATTTAGAGGCAGAGCTGGAGAACTACCAGACGGAATCTGTTTCGCAGTTCAATGTCAGATATGACCCACAATACCAAGACGAATGGGAGGTTTTACAGTTTATCTTGGAAACTACGCGCTTGGAGGATCAGTTTAGCGACGAACAATTATCCGAAATAAAGATCTTTTTGATCCCGACAATAACCAACGAGCAATTACTTAGCGACAAATACTACTTCTACGAAACTTCTGGTTCGCTAGTTTCTGGCTCCAATATTTACTTCACTTCTGGTTTTGCCGAACAAATCGCTCTCGGGGAACCAGCCTACGATGTGGTGTTTTCGAGCCTATTTTACGCAGCCCAATATACGCAATTGGAGTCAGACTCGATAGCAAATTTTGCACAAAACGAACAAATTTATCACTTAAGATCTGTCCCTCTGGTTTCTGAATTTGACTCACTAACATTTAGCGCAGAAGAAGAAGACGACGACGAAAATGATGACGAAACAAGGTCATGGGAGCAGCCTTACCCCCAGAAGATTTCCGAATACAGCGAACTATCTCCCGCATGCATAAATATCGACTCTGCCGCCTCGCTTCTTTCCTGCGAGTTCACACTTTACCAAGCAGGGCAAAATACCATCCTTCCTCCCGATTCGCAGAAGTTCATCGAGGGTAAATTCGATATTTCCCCAAATGCACGGCAAAATGCTCTCGAGCTATGGGACTACAGCGATGTTAGCGAAGCTATTGCTGAAATCGAAGGGCTTAGTATTAGTCAATCACCTGTAGAATTTGATTCATGGGATCTCCCTGTCCTTACTGCAGCAAACTACGATATTTTGGCAGGTGGACCTTTCTATTACCAAGTAGACGAGACCGAACTTTCTCAGATAAGATCGAAGATCGAAGAACTTGGGTGGTTATACGAAGAGCCTAGAGAGGAAGGTGCGGATTCTGCTTCAGACGATCAATTCGGGGCCACGACTAGAAGATTTTCTTATACAAAGGAAACGGCTCTGCACAAACAACAACTTAGTATCATGATGCTGAATACCAATGAATTAAATGCAGATTGTATCGTTTCGAAAATAGGCCAGTCCTTTTGCGATACCGAAAACAGTTTGCAAAAAGGCAACGACTACCACATCCAAATTGTTTTAGGTAAATATAATATTTTTGAACTGCTAGAATAGAGCATGTTCCATATCGGGAAAAAAATCCAAATAAGGCTAAAAAACATGATCATCTGGTTCACATTCCTGGTATCTACCTCCTTTGGATTCAGTTACTATGTTTATCTTATCGAGAGTCAGCAGCCAAACACTCAATTCAATAGTCTTTCCGATCTATACTGGTGGTGGATCGAAACAATTACTGGAATCGGCTCTGATATTGACCCGGTCAGTGACGAAGCGCGTGTAGTAGGCACAGTTGTTGTGATCGCTGGTTTCGTAATGCTCGGTTTGTTTATTTCCGAAGTAAGCGAGATAATTCGCATGATTTACGCCAGGCGTGAAGAAGGGAATATTCAGGTAACCTATGGCAATCATATTGTTATTTTTGGCTATACGTCTCTGACTGCTGGAGTTATCAAACTTCTAAGAAACCATTTCGGCTCACAAGTGAGGATTTTACTAATTTCTAACGAGATCGAAACGAATCCTTTTCCTGGGCAGGCGGAGTTTTTGCACGACAACCCTATCGATATAACCACACTCGAGGCAGCAAATGTTTCTGTAGCTATCGCAGCGATCGTTCTCGCAAACGATCGCTTCCGAGACCCAGATACCTACTCGCTAGTAATTGCCTCCGGGATCGAGCGACAAAACTCTTCGGTTGTGACAATCGTAGAAGTGAGCGACCAAGAATCGCGCGAGTCTTTCAAGAAGGTAAACATCGATGCGTTCGTGAGCCGCAAAGAAATTATCGACGATCTCTTAGATAGAGTACCGAATCCAAAGCTGATGCGTATTATCGCGAAAGAATCTCAACTTGAACAACGCGAAGGTCCACAATTGAACCCAGAACTGATTTAGTCTAAAAGTTTATGCTGGTAAATAAAGACGACTTTCCAATATTCAGAAACTATCCTAAGCTTGTCTATTTAGACTCAGCAGCCACCAGTCAAAAACCAGAAACTGTTCTAAACGCAATTACAGGATTCTACTCCACCAGCAACGCAAATGTTCATCGAGGAATCTACGAACTTGCCGAAAAATCTACAACAACCTACGAAACTGCAAGGAAAAAAGTTGCAGCCTTTTTTAATGTGGAAGAATCAAACAAGAATTAGACAATGAATCCGTTTTGGTAAGCAGTATGGCTGAGCACCACAGCAATCTAATCCCTTTGCAACAGCTTACACAAGAAAGTGGAGCAAGTCTTCAATTTGTTGGAGTTGAGCAAGAAGACTATAACCTCGACTACGCTTCACTTGAAAACATCCTCGCTAATGAGGGTAACAAGGTAAAAGCCATAGTGTTGAGTGCTGTGAGCAATGTGCTTGGGTACAAATTAGACTTATGCAGAGTTATAGAGCTTAGAAACAAATACTGTGAAGAGGCAATTCTAGCTATAGATGCAGCACAGCTTGTTGGGCACGAGCCATTCTTTCCCAAAGACCTAGGATTAGACTTCGTATATTTTTCTGCTCACAAGGCACTTGGTCCCATGGGAATAGGGGTATTATGGGGCAGGAAGGAACACCTAGAAAAAATGTCCCCAATTCAATTTGGTGGGGGGATGATCTCTCGAGTGCAGGCAGATCGGAGCGATTGGAACGCGGTACCAGCGAGATTCGAAGCTGGAACACCAAATGTTGCAGGCGCAGTTGCCCTTGCGGCGGCTTTAGACTACTTGTTAAATATTGGACTAAGCAATATCAAACAATATCTTTCTGAATTAACAGATTATCTCTACGAGAACTTGGCTAATAGAGATGATATCCTTATCCATTGTCCAAATAACTCCCAAACACGTGGTGCTTTATTAAGTTTTAGTCATCGGAAATTGCATCCACACGATCTAGCACAAGCTCTCGACGAGTATAAAGTTGCCGTAAGAGCGGGACAACATTGCACACAAATTTTACACGAAGAAGTGCTTAGGCTGCCAGGGACGGTCAGGACCAGTCTCCATGTATACAATTCCCAAGCGGACATAAATAGACTAATCCAAGCATTAGATGAATCAGAAACTATTAGAGCACTATCGTAATCCATATAATTTCGGGAAGCCCGAAAAGTTCGATCTGTATGGGAAAAGCTCTAACCGAACCTGTGGGGATGAGGTGGAAGTTTACATCAAACTAGGGAGTAAAGAAGGCATAATCCAGTCGCTACATTTCTCTATTCGCGCTTGTGCTCTTTGCAAAGCAAGCTCTTCAATTATTGCCATGGAACTTGAAGGAAAGTCTGAAAGTTATGTCAAAAACCTTACTGGAGCAGAACTGAAAGAAATAATTGGAGGGGAGACCCCAAGTAGTCGTCATTCGTGTATACTCCTACCTTTAGAGGCTATCCAAGACACCCTTAAGAATTAGCAGTCAGACACCTTAATTGACAATTATCTTACAACTTGGCTAAAATATCTTATGAAAAAGGAAGAAATCCTAAAAATAATAAAGCCTGTCGCTCCAAAGCACTGTGACCTTTGCGGAGAAAAATACGCAGAACAAGACTTTCAGGTCGCTAATCAGGATCGGGGGGAGACCACAGTTAGCATAAGCTGTAAGAATTGCCAAAACACCTATATGCTAAATGTTTTCTCTCCAGCCATGGGAGTATTAGGCAGTTCGAGGAGCAAGTTGAACCTAGATCTTAAAGGCGCAGAAGAAATAAGTAGGTTTGCAAAAATGCCAGCTATTTCCGCAGACGAGGCTCTCGACGCATACAACATGTTTACCTCAGCAGAATCGCAAGTACTTAGTAAAGTCATGAACGGTCTATCAAAAAGACAAATAAAGAAGTAGCTTAGGAGTTTCCATGCCTAGCTATTAGTAGAGCGATAGGATGCTTTCCCGCAATTTTGTTGTCTTAAGGTCCCGTTCATCGGGGCTTGTTATAAATATCTGCCCTATTTCGCCACTTTCATTGCCCTTTATAAGATAATTCATAGTTTTGCTGCGATGCTCTGGGTCGAGCTCGGAAAAAATATCGTCTAAGAGCAAGACACCAAGCTCCTCTCGCTCAGAATCGACGAGCTTGGCAACAGCCAGATGTAGGATAAGGCTAAATAGACGCTGTTGCCCGCGGGAGCTGGCGTTGCGTATATCTTTTCCATTCAGGAGAAACTCGTAGCTATCCTTGTGCGCACCATATAAACATCTGCCAACCACTAACTCCTTTTCCATGTTCCCAGCAAAAATTTCTTTAAAATCGCCTTTTGTCTCGCGAATATATTCTAGCTTGAACTCATCTAAGTGGTATACTTCACCAGCGATCTCTTCTAAGAATGGCTTTATCGTCTCGAGCAAAGTCAATCTCTCTTGTGTAATTTTGTCTCCAAACTGCACCAGTTTCTCGTTCCAAAAAGGAAGTTGGGTGCGAGCATTCCCTAGCGTAATTTTTCCTGCTGCCAATGCGCCAAGCAACCTATTCTTCTGCGTAAGCGCCTTGCGAAAATCGCTGAAGGTCTGTTTCAGTCCAGGCCGCAGATTCTGCAATGAGCGATCGAGAAACTGCCTTCTGTTGCTGCTCGGCCCACTAACCACATCCATACTAGCTGGCGCATGCACTGTGGTGTGAAAATTCCGCTTAAATTTCTGTAGATTGGACTTCTTCTCATTAAAAAAATAATTCTTCTCACCTGCAGGGAAATGCCAAGCAACCCGCAACCCAAAGCCTACCCCCGAATCTTGAAAAATATCTCCTACAATAACAGAACTGATCGACGAACCCTTTTTGTTCTCTGGCATTATGTACTCATCGCCGATCGCGCGAAATGAACTACCATCTGCTAAATAGTTAATCGCCTCCAAAAGGTTGGTCTTCCCAGTACCATTTGGCGCAACGATAAGGTTTAGTTGGTCATTAAAGTCAAGTTCTAAGTCTAGATTTTTATAATTTTTTAATTTGATTGATTTGATGATCATTTACTACTACAGTATATGCTAACTGCAGCAAGCTACAGAAATGGAACCTTAGCGATTACTTAGATTGCGCAAGTTGTTGAGCATTCTGCGAAGTTGTCTTGGTTTTTCAGAATCTATGTTCCACGTATTAATGTTTTCGAATCGTGCCAACGGGAAGAATTTCTTCTCGATGTAACCAGTTTTGTAAAGATAGACGCCGACACTTAACAAGATCATGCCTATAGTTGAAACCACACTTGCCCACAATGTGAGTGATGTTCGTGGTAGTTCACCTAAGCTACCTCCCCCATCTTCTCCATCATCCCCACTATTATCGTCTCCGCCGCCCTCTGGGCTCAATGCATCGAGAGCGACAGCACCTGTACCCGTAAGCTCTTCTAAAACGTAATAATCGTTACCAGAAATAGTTACAATTTCTGGTGATTCGACAAAATAGCCGTCACTACAATCCTCGTTAACTTCTAGTAAACTGCTTGCCCCAGGACAAACATACACGTTTGCGACCCCTTCAATATAAGGAACGTACAATGTAAAGGTAATGCCGACGCCATCGGCACCGAGAAGATTATGCACGAATGCTTTCCCTGCTGCAGGATCGCTACCGGCGCTAATGCTGGCCCCACTCCAGTCTCGATTTTGGGAAAGATTCACTATGACCCTTGCAATCCGTCTATTGCTTCCCTGGTCTCTAAGTCTTACTGTCTCTGCGGCCCCATTAAGTCCATTACTTGAACCTGCAGCAATACTATTCCCGAGCATGTCTTCCGGAACTATACCAGCTGGGAGTCCATCTATGCTAAATGTCTCAGACGGTTCTATACCCATAATACCTCCGCCTGTCAGATTAGGTATTGCATAATAGTTTTGTGAACCAACTACAACACTTGTTGGGGAATCTATCCTGTAGCCTCCTGCGCATGTATCGCTCACTTCCGCAAGACCTGTAGCACTTGGGCAGACATAGACGTCGTCCTTCCCTGCAACTTGAGATACATACATTGTAAAGTTAGCAGCAGTCCCAGCAGCTGCTGGCAGATTGTTAATAAAGGCAATCGAATTAGGTAAATCACTCTCTGCGCTAATAGCTGCACCACTCCAATCTCTATCTTGGGTGAGATCTGTGGTAATCGCTGCAATTAAAGCGCTATTACTTGTTTGAACCACTCTAACTGTTTCGCTTGCACCATTTAATCCGTTCCCACTACCCTCGGAAATGTCGTTTTCAGCGGTGTCTTGCGCTTGTAAAC
>JBMCLZ010000020.1:0-10097 GCA_048615025.1 Candidatus Dojkabacteria bacterium
TCGGGCTAGGATACGCGAACATCGGCACAGTTCTGATGCAAATGGGTGTCCCATACGATTCAGACGAGGGATTTGCGATAACAGGTGCTATTACCGCGATTATGGGTGGTGAAGCTTACGCTACCAGCGCCGAAATGGCCTCGGTTTTAGGAACTTTCGAAAGATACGAGGAGAATGAGGATCATATGCAGCGTGTTATCCGTAACCACAGACGTGCCATCTATTCTGTAGACGATTCTGAGTACGAAGGTCTTTCTATAACTCCAATGAAATATCGTGATGATCTTGTCTCTGAAGAGCTCACCGAAGCAGCACGAAAAGCTTGGGACTATGCCCTGCAGCTTGGAGAAGAGTATGGGTTCAGAAATGGGCATGTGACCTGCCTTGCTCCAACAGGAACCACCGGGCTTCTAATGGACTGCGATACAACTGGAATCGAACCGGACTTTGCGCTTGTGAAGTTCAAGAAACTAGTTGGTGGGGGATACTTTAAGATTGTAAACCAATCTCTAAGGCCAGCACTAAAACAGTTGGGCTACCCAGCAAACCAGATCGAAGCAATAGTCGAATATACTGTAGGTGCACAGCGTTTAGAAGGAGCACCGCACGTTAACCCTTCAGAACTAAAAGCTTTAGGGTTTACTAGTGAGCAAATTTCTGCAATAGATGCAGTTTTACCGAGCGTATTCGACATTAAATTTGCGTTTAGCCCTTGGGTACTTGGGGAAGAGTTCCTTACCAACAAATTTGGAATTCCTAAAGAAAAGCAGCAGAACCCAGAGTTTAATCTGCTAGCAGAGCTTGGGCTTAACGACAAGCAAATATCGGAAGCGAACGAATATGTCTGCGGGGTTTCTACGATAGAAGGTGCACCATACCTAAAGCAGGAGCACTACGCTGTATTCGACACTGCAAACAAGAATGGCGAGAAAGGTACAAGGTATATTTCTTACCATGGCCACATTAAGCAAATGGCAGCAGCTCAACCATTTTTGTCTGGCGCGATCAGCAAGACGATCAACATGCCAGAAGAAGCGTCGTTAGAAGACATTTCTAATGCATACATGGATAGCTGGAAGCTAATGATCAAGGCAACAGCGCTTTACCGAGATGGTTCTAAGTTGTCACAACCTTTATCTACAAGTTCAAATTCAGATACTGTCTATGCGAAGCTTTTTGATTTCAGCGAAGAGGATCTAGACGAGACAAGAGAAATTAAGCATATAAATCCGAAGGCTGTGCAAGAAGCAATGTATCAGGAAACACAAAGGCCATATAGAAGGCATATGCCAGATGAGCGTAGGAGTATTACCCACAAGTTCGATGTTGGCGGACACGAAGGCTACGTTACTGTTGGCCTCTACGAAGATGGACAGCCTGGAGAGCTCTTCATAACAATGAACAAAGAAGGAAGCACTCTCTCTGGAATTGTAAATGCATGGGCGATTTCGATCTCTATGAACTTGCAGTTTGGGGTTCCTTTAGAAGCAATCGTGCGCAAGTTCTCACACGTACGATTCGAGCCAAGCGGAATGACTGCCAACCCAGAAATTCCTGTGGCTAAGTCGATCGTAGATTACATCGCAAGATGGCTCGGAATTAAATTCCTCGAGCAAGATATTGCAAAGCAGTATCACAACGAAGACCTTGTAGACAAAGCATATTCGGAAAATGGTAGTAATACCAAGATCCAGACTGAGTTTATCAAGTTTAAAGAACCAACAGAAGCTGAGCAAGAGGTAGTGATCTACCAGGACGAGCAATCAAAAGAATTTGCTAGCTACACAGCTTCTAAGAGCCAAAACACAGCAGACTTTGGTGCTCAACAACAACAGATGGCACTGCGTAAAAACAACGAAGACGCACCACTCTGCTCTACTTGTGGGAGCGTAACTCTTCGCAACGGTGCTTGTTACAAGTGCCCATCTTGTGGAGCAACTACTGGTTGTAGTTAAGGAGGCAGTTTTGATTGACTAAATCTTACTATGCCGGAGCATAGGACCGCGTCTTTGTGATCCGGCTAGTAATTTATGAGTTTACTGAAAAACTTCTGGCTGCTGAGCAGTTGAATATCGAATTTGAGACTTTCTTCGATAACCGTACTAGGCAAAAGGAATGCTTTTTCCCCAAGACCTAACGTTCCGTATAGTTTGAAGGCAGTGATATCAACCACCCTTTTCTTACTAACTAAGATAATTTTGTAGTAATCTTGTCTTCCTATCAAATACTTACCAATTTGGGAGACAGTCTAGAATGTTTGACTGCTCTATGGTTATGCTTAATCGAGAAACCAATACTATACTCACTACATAGAAGGAAACAGATTACATCTCTTACGTCTGAAATTTTCCCCTTGCTGTCATCTTGAATTCTTACCTCTAGTAGTTGTTTACAATTTCTCTTCGAGAAAAATGAGTCGTTATTAACAATATAATTTGTGGCTTTTTTACAACCATCCTCGTAGTTTAAAGAAAGTTTTTCGTCTAATTTATCGAATGCACGCTTAGCAATTGAAAGTGAAGAGTTTTCACCTAAATATGATTTGTTTTTACCTAAATTATTTATGCTTTCTAACAAAGCTTTTCCTTGTTGTGCGCTCAATATTATGCGTTGTCTAAAGTTAGTTTTAGCTGCTTCGCCATGTGAGATGCGAGATTAACAGGTACAGCATTACCAATTTGTTTGTATTTAGAGAGTAAGTTCCCTTGAAATTCAACTTGCTTTGGAATTGTTTGAATCAAAGCAGCTTCCTGCCAAGAAAATCTTCGTGTTTCATTACTATCTCCAAACTCCCATTTGTCCTTACCGACTTTTCGCATGTCTGGTGAGCTGGGATGTAAAGTTACTTGCTTAGCCATGGCAGGAATAGTATAGGATACTTCCTCCCAGCCACGCTTTCTATTTCTACTCATGTACCTAGAAGAATAAGGTGGATCACAAACATCACTTACATCTGGATCAGGAAGGTTGTAAATTGCGTCTTTTAATGTGGTTTTCTCTTTAGACTTTTTGGGAAAAACGAAATTTGCTTTAATATCGGTCCTAGTACCGACAATGAATACCCTCTGCCTATCTTGTGGCACATCGAAATCTTTGGCGTTATGTAATTTGTATTTAACATCATATCCGATGTCTGCGAACTCTCTGGTAATGACTTCAATAATCTCTCCCCCCCCCCAAGGGTCAAAATACCTTTCACGTTTTCTGCAACAAAAGCTAGTGGCATTTTCTCCTTAATTAAACTTACAAAATGCCTGTAAAGCTTATTCCTCTTGTCATCGATCTTTCTAGGTCCGGCTAAACTAAAGCCCTGACAGGGAAATCCTCCAAGAACTACATCTGCGTTTGGTATTGAGTTATAATCTATTTGTTCGATATCAGCCTGCACCACTTCTGCGTTTGACCAACTCCTATGTGTAATGCAGGAGTCTTAGTCAATATCGTTTGTCCAAATAGTATTAAATCCGTTTTTCTCAAATCCATAGTCTAGTCCACCTGCACCTGCAAATAAGGAAACTACAGTGTAACCAGTATTTTTATGAATCATCAAATACATATTACAATAATGCTATATTACAATTCTAAAATTAGTTTAAAAATCTAATGAAATCTGAATTATCAGACAATTTAGCATTCACCTCTGGGGTCTTCGATCTTCTGCATCCAGCTCATGTCTATTTTTTGCAGGAGTTTTCTAAAAAGTCTAGAGAAGTTCTAACCATCGGGGAGAAAAGCCTTGTTAAAACCGTGGTTGCTATTCATTCAGACGAGGCTGTAAGCGCAAAAAAAGGGGAATCACGACCAGTTCTAAACCAAGAAGAAAGAAAAAGTGTAGTTTCGGCAGTTAGGGGCATCGACGAGGTTATTATTTGGGACGGCTGGGAAAATATAGTTGAGCTGGTTTACGAGCTAAAGCCCAAAATCCTAGCTGCAAGTGCGAGTAATATAGCACGCTCAGACTGGGAAGATAACTGGCATAACGTCGCAGAGCGAATTGGAGCAAGAGTGTTGGCGATCCCAGAGTTGGAAGGTGCGCGCTCGACTAGCGTTATAATTAAAGATATATGCGAAAAAGCGACCAAGGAATAGTACTTCGGGTGAGTCCGCTCAAAGAGTCAGATGCGATAATTACAATCCTAGGCAAAAATTTAGGAAAAGTTAGAGCGTACGCCAAAGGAGTGCTTTCAAAAAAATCAAGAAGGAGATCCCATTTCGAGTTACTAAATATTATTTCATTTGATTTCCAGATTAAGGGGGACGAAGAGCAGGGATTTCTTGGCAAATCTGAGTTTGTTTCGGAAGCAAAGGTACTGAGGAATGAACAGCACTTTTTTGCGGAGACTTTTTTGGTTGCAGAAGTTGTGAACGCATTGTACGATAATCAAGAGCAAATATTTAATGAGCTAGCAGAAGTCTCCAACTACAAATCTACAGGCACTGGGAGTGCGAAATTAGAGCTTGTTAGTTTAGTTAGTGCCAACTACTTATTACTAAGGTTACTTGCAATTTCGGGGTTTATTCACGACTTAAGTTTTTCTGTAGAGAATGGGAAAAAGATTGACCAAGACAAAGGAATAACCTACAGCGCAGATACACCTGGCTACGTTCAGTCTCGATATGGCTCAGTTGCACCGAGGCAAATTAAGCTGCAAAATGGTTATCTAAAGTGTAGTTCGCTGAGGCAAGCAATAAAACTAGCTTCCAGCAAAGAGGAGCAGATGAAATTGTTAAAGCTGCATATCAGCTGGCTAGAGTTAGTGCTGGGGCGGGAGTTAAAGAGCAAATATCTGGTAAACTCTATCAAATGAATAAGGAAACTATGAGAAATTATTCTGGAAACCTGATTATGTCTAGTTGGCCAAGTGCAGGAGGTACTAGCACTTCGCTTATCTTGGCAAAAATCTTAGGGCTTAGCTATGTTTATGCAGGCGGAGTTCTAAAGGATTGGGCTCGCGCAATGGATTTCGATCCGACCAGCAATCAGTTTCACGAGTGGGAGAAAATGTATGGGGAGCATTGGGACAAAGTTTGGGAGCCCTATATAGAAGCAAAACTGCGTAAGGAATCTGGTTTGTTATATGAGGGCAAAACAGCCGGCTTTCTGCTACCTAGTGAGCTAGCCTTCGAAGTTATGATAGTTGCAACTCCTGAGGCTAGAGTTTCGCGGGCGAGTACCGATGGTCGCACAGAGGAGATTATCGCTCGTGATAAGTTTTTACAAGAGAGATGGAAAGAGCTTTTTGGATTCGATTTTTTATCTCGCGAGGAAATAAAGCAAAATTACGATCTTCTTGTGGACAATTCTCATCTTTCTATTCGTGAAACGACTAAAACTATTCTTAAAACGCTAAATGCCTCTGAGGAACTTTTAGAAGAAGCAAAAGAAGAATTGGATGAGCTTAATAAAGAGGAGTTAAAGTCTGAGCTTAATGAAATGGGACTGATCCTCTCCTCTGAGCAGGTCATGTCAGAGCTAAGGGAGATGCTGCCGGAGTTATTTAAGCAGCTACCAAAGGAAATGCAAGATGGTACGAAACACTTATGAAGTACAGAATGTTGGTGATCTGTTACGGGAAAAGAGAAAACAACTAGGGTTCGATATTAAACAGGTAGCTGACGAGACTAGAATCCGCACAGAATACCTGTTAGCCTTGGAGTCTGGTAACTTTAGCAAGTTTCCCGCAGATGTCTATGCTAAGGGATTCCTAAGGCGTTATGCTAAGTATCTTGGAATTAGCCCTGAGCGCGCTGTTGCTATGTACAGACGGGAAAGAAACAGTGTAGATGAAGGTAAGATTAAGTCTACAGAATTTCTGCGACGTAAAATTAAGCCGAGCAGTTTTAATTTAAGCGCTGGGAAACTTGCTGTATTTAGCGCGATTGCACTTGTACTTGCTTTGGGAGGGTATTTGGTGTGGCAACTGGCAACAGTTCTACAAGATCCAGAACTTAGTTTAATAGAGCCAGTAAGTGTTGCAGCTGGAGAGCGAGCTACATATGTTACAGACGAGCAGAGCATAACTTTACAAGGAGAAATCGAACTTGGTGCTGAACTTAGCTTAAATGGGGCGGATGTAAATGTAAATAATTTACAGGAATTCGAGATCGCAGATTTAGATCTACAGCTCGGGGAAAATAGTTTTACTCTAACTGCTACTACCCAATTTGGTGGTAGTAGCGAAATCGAGCTGGTAGTTTTAAGACAAGAAGGCAGTAGCGAAACTGAACAAAGCGATAATGCAGAAAATAATAGTGGCGTATTAGCGTTAAACGCAGAAATTCTTGCAACTGTAGATGGTACTTTTGTGCAGGTAATTAGCGATGGCGAAGGTGTGCTGGCAAGGAATTTGGTGCAAGGGGAGTCTAGGCAAGTAAGTGCTAGCGAAGAGTTAATTATTAGCTCCAGCTCTCCTGAATCTATAGTAGTGAATATAAATGGTCAGGAATTCTCCTTAGTAGATGAAGCAGACGTAGATAATATCTTTCGTATAAACTCAGGGACTGGGGAAATCCTGCGAGAGTAGATTAATCAAAAGATAATGTTACAATTGTAAGATGAGCAAGAATGAAGAACTAGACAAGATTGTTAATCTTGCAAAGAGACGCGGGTTTATCTACCCTTCGTCTGAAATATATGGGGGTCTTGCTAACACCTACGACTTTGGTCCTTACGGTGTTGCTTTAAAGCGCAATTTGCAGCAGTCTTGGTGGAAGCGTTTTATCTCTGGACGGGAAGACATTTTCCCAATAGATAGTAGCATTATTATGAATCCAATGGTTTGGGAGGCTAGTGGGCATGTAGAGAGTTTTTCCGACGTGATGGTCGAAGACAAAAAGAATCAACAAAGGCACAGGGCGGACCATTTAATCGAAGATTATTTTGCAGAAAAAGGAGAAGAGGTTAAAGTAGATGGGAAAACTGCCGAAGAATTACAGCGAATTATAGAAAAAGAAGGGATAAAAAGCCCAAGCGGTAACGAATTAAGCGAGGCTAAGCAGTTTAATAACCTATTCGAAACTGAGATCGGGATTATCTCAGGCGATAAAAACAAAGCATATTTGCGCGGAGAGATTGCACAAGGGTTGTTTATTAACTACAAGAATATAATCGACAGCTTTAGCCCTAAACTACCTTTTGGAATCGGGCAGTCTGGGAAAGCATTTCGCAACGAAATTACCGCTGGAAAGTTTACATTTAGGACTCTAGAGTTTGACTTAATGGAATTCGAATACTTCTTCGACGCGGAAACAAACAGCTGGGAAGAACTTTTTGAGTACTGGAAAGAAGAGGTGCATCAGTTTGCTTTGTCGATTGGACTAAACCAATCAAAGCTTAGGTGGAGACCTCACGAGGAGTTCGAACTTTCCCACTATTCTTCCCGAACAGAAGATTTAGAATACGAATTTCCTTGGGGGTACAAAGAGGTGTTTGCGGTGGCTTACAGGACAGACTTCGACCTAAAGAATCATATGGAAAAGTCTGGTAAGAACTTGCAATACATAACAGAAGACGGTCGCAAGATTATTCCTCACGTTGTAGAACCAACTTTTGGTTTATCTAGGCTCGTTACGGTAATACTAATGGATGCCTACCAAGAGCAAGAACTAGAAGATGGCAGGTACAGAACCCTCTTAAAGTTAAATAAACAGATTGCGCCAGTTCAGGCAGCTGTTTTTGCCCTACAAAAAGACGATGGACTGGTAAAACTGTCTCACAAAATATACGAGGATTTGCTTTCTGCAACTTCTATCTCTTTGGAGCACCATAACTCTGGTAATATTGGCAAAATGTATAGAAAGCAGGACGAAATTGGCACTCCTTACTGTGTTACTGTCGATTACGATTCGCTGAAAGACGAATCTGTAACGATTAGAGATCGAGATACGATGGCACAGGAGAGAATCAAAATTAAAGATTTACAAAAGTATCTAGAAGATAAATTAGTATGAGCGACCAGATCTTACTTGGGGTCACATTGCTTATCGTTGCTGTTTTCGTTGTACTCGCAATTAGCTATTACTTCGCATTTATTTTCAGATCGAAGCCAGCAAAATGGAAAATTGAGCTGGAGACACGTATACGTAAGTTAGAAGCAAGAGGGTTCGACCAAGAGCGTAAGCTTTTGGAGTACGATAAACTTCTTGGCTGGACATTGCAGAAAAAGTTTTTTAGTGACGATTCGATCGGCAGTTTGCTTAAATCACACAAAGACAAATTTTCTAAAGTCCTGTTAAACGACCTTTGGGAGGCTCATAAGCTCAGAAATAAACTCGCTCACGATGTGGATTTTCACCCCGGAAAAAGCGAGATAAATAAAGCTGTTATAATTCTTAAAAGGTACTTGCAAAAGCAGGCAAGTAGCTAAAGGAGTTTATTAGCCTATTTAAAATCTAACAGGGGTTAAAGTATGGGATTATCCAAAGAAGAGGTAACTAAAAAATTAGAGAAATTCCCTGAGTGGAGTTTTGACGAAGAGCTAGAAAAAGTGGTGACTGGCTTTGAGTTCGAGAATTTTGCTGAAGCTGTAGAGTTTTCTAATGGAATCGCCCAGGTAGCAGAAGATTTAGGGCATCACCCAGATATCTTTGTTCATGACTATAAATTTGTATCTGTTTTTCTAAGTACACACGAGGAAGGTATTACAGAGAAAGATTTCGAGTTCATCGAAAAGCTCGAAGCATCTATGGATAAAGAAGAGTAGATCTTTGGCGGTTGCTAGCTTTGCTGCTAGCAACCGCAATTATTTATTTACTTCTTAGAGTTTTTCTTTCTACTTTTTTTACTCTTGTTACTCTTGTCTTTGTCGCTTGGCTTCTCTTCTACTACCTCACCCTCTTCCGCTCTTGAGCTAGAAGAGTCTGAATATTCTTCTTCGCTTGGCTCAGCCGATCTGTTATCTCCACTGTCGTTGCCTTCTGACTCACTAGGTGCAGCCTGCTCATACATTACCTTTCCTTTCTCGAGCATTAGCTTACTGAGCTCTTCGAACTTCTCCTTTACCTCTTCTTGGTCGAAGTCTTCTTTGTCAGCTAGTTCCTTAAGCTCATCTTTTACCTTGCTCAACTCTGCTTGATCTTCTTCGCTTAGTTTCTCTTTGTACTCATCCAAAAATTTCTCTACTTGGAAAGTAATGCTCTCAGCGTTATTTTTAACTTCGACTCGTTCTTTTTTAGCTTTGTCTTCTTCTGCGTGCTCCTCTGCTTCTTTTACAAGTGACTCTACCTCGGACTCGTCTAACTGAGTTGAGGCGGTGACAGTTACGCTTTGTTCTTTACCAGAAGCATTATCTTTTGCAGAAACATGTAGAATCCCGCTTGCATCGATCTTAAACTTTACTTCAATCTGAGGAACTCCTCTTGGAGCTGGTGGGATACCATCGAGGATAAACTTTGCAAGTGTTTTGTTGTCTGCTGCCATCTCACGTTCACCTTGTAATACATGGATCTCTACAGCAGGTTGATTATCTGCAGCAGTAGAGAAAATCTGAGATTTTTCGGTCGGAATAGTTGTATTTCGTTCTATTAGAGGAGTGCGCACACCTCCAAGCGTCTCTAGACCCAAAGTAAGAGGTGTTACATCTAACAGAGTAACGTCTTTAACACTAGAATCACCTGCTAAAACAGCTCCTTGCAGTGCAGCACCAATGGCAACCACCTCATCTGGGTTTACCCCTTCGTGTGGCTTCCTTCCGAAGAATTCTTCCACCTTTTTCTTTATGATTGGCATACGGGTCATTCCGCCTACCAAGACAACCTCGTCGATCTCCTTTGCCTCTAATTCTGCATCCTTTAGTGCCTTTTTTACAGGCTCCATGGTTTTATCTATAAGACTAGAAACCATTTTTTCTAGGTCTGCCCTGCTTAAGGTATAGCGCAAATGCTTTGGACCAGAGCTATCTGCAGTAATGTAAGGTAGGTTTATTTCTGTTGATTCAGAGCTAGAAAGAGTTATCTTTGCCTTTTCCACTGCTTCCTTAATTCTTTGCAAAGCCGCCGTATCTTCACTTAGGTCAATACCCTGTTCTTTTTTAAACTCTGCTATTACCCAATCTATGAGCGCTTGATCAAAATCGTCACCTCCAAGATGGGTGTCTCCG
>JBMCLZ010000021.1:0-9709 GCA_048615025.1 Candidatus Dojkabacteria bacterium
GGGACGATAAATCTGGCGCGTATGAGCAGGCAGATGAATAAGAACTTAAAATCTTGGGGGAGGAAGCAGGGGAGAGAAAAAAGAAGAAGCAGGTAAAAGAAGAGAAGGAGAAGGGGAAGGAGAAAGATAAAGATAAAGAGGAGAAGGAGGTTGTAACAGATAAATTAGATAAAAAACTCGACGAAAAACTAACCGAAGCCAGCACCACTGGATTAAACGAATTAAAGCTAGGAAAAAACCTACAAAAAAAATTGTCCGAAAAATATAAAGATGTGGAAGACATTTTAAGCGCTGGCGTGGCAAAAGTTAACGAAGACTTGAACCAAAATGAGGTAAGAGAATTAGCACGAGCTATAAAAAAGTTTGTAACTACCGAGTAATTACGCAATAATCTACCATGCTGGAAAACTATACAAGAGCATTTAGAACGGCCTTAAAGCAAATAAAGAGAAGTGGATGGTTAGCTTTAGCTTCAGTTGCGGTAATGACATTAGCATTTTTTATTAGCAGCGTATTTACTATCCTAGCATATGGATCAAACCTCTTCTTAGAATCTGTAGAGAGAGAACCACAAATCTATGCTTTTTTCGAAATCGGCACCTCAGAAGAGAATATTAGAGAACTTCAGGAAGAATGGGAGTCAATGCCAGAAGTTGCTTATATTGAATATACTAGCGAAGAACAGGCAAGGGATGAGTTTTATGAGGCACAAAGGGACATGAATGAGCTCGCAGCTGAAGCGGTGCAGGACCGCTCACTACCTGCTAGTCTTGCTGTTAGAGTTTTTGACTTAAACAGCGCTGATCGTGTTAACGATAAGATCATACAAACAAAAGAGGATCGCAGTGAGATCAGCACTGTCCTTTACTCTAAGGAAATCGTAGATAATATTAGAGAAATATTTAGCCTTGTTCGTATTGGTGGTGGAACAGTAATGCTACTGCTACTAATCGTACTTGTTTTGTTCACCCTTCTTACAATAGCGTTTCGTATGCATTCACGGGCCGAAGAAATTGGCATAATGCAGCTAGTTGGGGGGAATCTTTTCTTCATTCGTCTACCTTTTGTAATCGAAGGCTCAATCTATGGAATTATTGGGGCATTTATTTCGAATGCGATAATGGCGATCCTTCTTGGATTACTACAGCAACAATTACAAAATAACGAACTGGAATACTTACAAGAACTATTAGTTAGAATCGATTGGCCAGAAGTTTCTATCCCTATGGTGGTTCTTATCTTTTCGGGCACATTAGTTTCTGGGGCAATACTTGGTGCACTAAATAGCTATGTTGCTATTCACAGATACATTAAGTAGGAATTTAGACTCTCTTTAGATTTCTTTTAAGTTAGGTAGAGATAATCTCTTATGGAACTAAAACTGCGTGCATTGCTGCCAAATCCCTCTGGAACTGATTCAGGTAATGAATGGGTCTTGCTAAAAAATGAAACGGAAGTACAGGGTGTTTTTAGTGGGTATTACCTTCAACGCGATAACGATAATCCTATCGGGATAGGAGATATATCACTTGATCCAGGAGAGTCATATAAATTCACCGAACTTAGATTAGTAAATAGTGGTGCTGAAATCAAGCTATTGTATAATGGAGAAACTGTAGATTCACTAAGCTATATCGAAGGTAAATCAGGGATTGTTTACGTAAAGACAAACTGCTCAGATGATTTATTAGAAATTAGCGAAGATAAATTTGGTCCAGCTTCAGTAGCAAGTGATTACTGCCCGCCTGATCAAGCTGAAACAAATGAAACTGATACCACCTCAAATACAGAAAAAGCACAACAAGCTCCAACCAAAAACACAGAAACTGACTACGACACCATCTACAAAAGTATAAACAATAGTATTAGAATGGAAAATCTTGTTAGAGAGCAAAGCATAGAAAGTAATAGCAATATTATTGAGACTAAAACCGTTCCACCAACAGAGATAGTGCCAACAATTGGTCTTACTACGGCCAATTATCTAATTCTAGCGTTCTCAGTGTGGGTAGCTCTTGGTCTGTATTATGAATTCCCAAATCTATGGACTGCTTTAACAGCATTTCTAAAGAGGTTGCTTTTGCAAGTTGGAATTTACCGACCCTCGTTCTAACCAGCCCTGCCAAAAAACCAGAAAGCCCTGCCTCAGACGCGAAGTCCTCTGCAACTTTGCGAATGTAAGTACCTTTACTGCAAGAAATATCTGCATTTACTTTGAGATAGTTCCCATCTAGTTTATAGTTATCGATTTCTAATGAATTAAGTCTTTCGTAGGAGTTGATTCTGAATTCCTCCAAGCTAACATACTTTCTGGGAATTTCGACTGTTATATTTACGCCATTCTGTAAGAGAAACTCCACTGTATTTCCTTCACATGAGAAGTTAATTTCTGATGAACTTCTAGCAAGCTCTCTTAGCTTATTGCCTTCCACCTTTACTGAGGAGTAAATTGGTACTTGTTGATCGTATCCGGGGGTAAGGGCATCGGCAAAAGACTGTAATTTTTCTATTTTGCTAATTCCTTCTATTTCTGTTTCGGAGATATCGTCTTCCTTTAGTACTTGACCTTCAGGGTCTTGGGTACTAGTTGCAACGCCAATAATAATATCTGCATTGTACGACTTATCCAGAGAAATAAACGCTTCAGTGTACTTTGTAAACTTACCAACAAGAATAATGAGAAGCCCGCTAGCAAACGGGTCTAACGCGCCTGCATGACCAACTTTTTTTGTACGTAAAATTTTTCGTACATCGTCTACGATATCGTGTGAAGTCACACCAGTAGGCTTATCTAGCAGTATTACCGCATTACCTCGTCGGTGTGTATCGAGGATAACTCTGTTAACTAAACTTTCATCGATTTCCGGAACCAGCATCATTCGTCCTATAATTTTATCTATGCCCACATGGCTACAAAAACACAACTGGGTTCAGACCATTATACTATTTGTTTTGGCAATTCTGTCCTTGTTGCTAATATTTTCGACCACTTACACCGCATCAAACCCCCAAGAAGGGCAAGGAGCAGTACTTAGACAGATAGTGTTTTTCGTCCTCGGGTTTTCGATCTACTTTGCCCTAAGCAGCGGCGACATATCTTGGATAAAACAAAAGACCACTGTTTCATTGCTATACGTAGTCATTCTTGTTGCTTTAATCGGGGTTTTAGTATTCGCCCCAGAGATCAATGGAACAAAAAGATGGATCCTAATTGGTCCTTTAAGCTTCCAGCCAGCAGAATACGCTAAATTAGTCCTAATATTATTAACAAGCTACATCTTCACACAAAATATCGACGAATTGGGTGGACTAGAACAAAAATGGCAGGAAAACTTGTGGCTAAAGTTATTGATTAGCACAGTTTTGACCTCAATTTTCGTAATGCTTATCTTTCTGCAGCCGTCGCTGGGGAACGCCATACTTACTGGAATGATCTGGCTAGTGCTAATATTTATGGTTTTCCCGATGAATAGTGACTTCATGCTCGGCATGTTTGCTTCTTTTACTGGATTTCTCAGTTACTACTCGCTTATTATCTTCGACAATCTCAGGAATATCTCCCTACTAAGCGACAATGAGTGGAAGCTTTTCGTTGTAGCTAGCTTTGCACTTTTATCTGCAGTTCTATACAAATTCTTCGATTTTAAACTTATTCCCTTATTATTCGTATTTTTTTCCTTGTTAGTGACTGGACCACTTATAGATTTTGGTTATCAGAACATACTACAGCCATACCACCGTGAGCGTATAGACACCTACATCGAAGGTTTCGGTGCTGATCCGAGAGATTCGGGATATCAGGTTAGGCAGTCGCTTACTGCAATTGGAGCAGGGCAATTGTTCGGAAGGGGATACCTGCAAGGTACACAAAGCAGCTTACAAACCCTGCCATTTGCTCACACAGACTTTATCTTTGCAGCACACGCTGAACAGTTTGGCCTAATGGGAGTGATTATCTTATTCATTCTCTATGGGCTCCTATTCTTAAATCTAATACAGACAATGCTAAAGTTATCTGATATTTTTGCAAAGCTCGTAGTTACAGGTGTAATTGCGCTTTTAGCTGTAAATATCTTTATAAACATCGCCATGAATATGGGGCTCGTGCCAGTAACTGGAGTGCCATTACCTCTTGTGAGTTATGGTGGCAGTGCTGTGATCGTAAATTTGAGTGCTCTAGGACTAGTACAAATGGCAGGAAATGCGCTAAAATCTAAGGACGTTACCGAGAAATTCACTTGGGGTCCTTGAATTATGCTATAATTCGCAGCAGATAATGGCAGAAACGAAAAAGAAAACTACAACAACAAAAAAGTCACAGACCGAAAAGAAGTCTGCATCTTCTAGTAAAAAAGCAACAACCAAAACAAATGTTGCTAAGGCTCCTAAAACAGCTATTCTAGAGATCAACAACATGCAGTATGTAGTAGCAGAAGGAGAGACAATTAGCACCAGGATTGCAACAAATCTTACAGATAAAGACTTAAGAGTAAACTTACTTGCAATTATAGACGGAGAGAATTTCGAGTATGGTAAGCCATACCTAAAGCAGAAAGTAGAGTTCTCTTTGGGTAATATTATTAAAGGCGAGAAAGTTACTACTAACAAATTTAAAGCGAAATCTCGGTATAGAAAAAAAACAGGGTTTAGACCAAGATTTGTAGAATTTACTCTAAATAGTATTAAGTAAGTATAATAGTTAAATGGCACATACAAAATCACAAGGAGCAGCAAATAGAACAGTTAATGTCGAAGGTAAGAGACTCGGCGTTAAGAAATACGCAGGAGAGCTAGTTAAAGCAGGTAATATCCTTGTTCGCCAACGTGGAACCAAGTTTTACCCTGGCAAGAATGTAGATATAGGCAAAGACCACACTCTTTTTGCAAAAACAGACGGCATAGTAGAATTTAAAAGAATGACAGGTTTTAAGCGTAATCGCAAATCTGTCCATGTTGTTTCTCAGTAACCCTAAAGAAAAATATCTCATAGCAGGTCTAGGTAATCCTGGGGCAAAATACGAGCAAACCAGACATAATGCTGGCTTTATGTTTATCGACGAGTTAGTCGAACTCATTGCCAAAAATGGGGAGCATAGTGGGATAGAATTCATCAATAAAGAGAGAAAGTTGGAAGCACATATTATTCAGCTAAAAAACCTCTTGCTTATTAAGCCTACTAGTTATATGAATAATTCTGGGAGGGCAGTGCAAAAAGTTGCGCAGTTCTACAAAATTGCAGCAAATAATGTAGCACTTGCATACGACGATCTAGACATAGGGCTTGGCAGTTACAAGATCTCTGCAACAAAGTCACCCAAAGTCCACAACGGTGTAGAGTCTGTCAAACAAGAGCTCGGTAACTATGGATTAAATATCCGCTTGGGAGTAGACTCTCGCCAGCCTGACAACCGCACACCAGGTCTAGATTATGTTCTGCAAAAATTTAGCGCAGAAGAGCAACAGATTTTTTATAATACTTGCCAAAGGGCTGCAGCAGAGATCTATTTCAACTAAAGCTCTACTTCAAACCGAATCGTTCCTGCCGCTTCATCCACAACAACTCGTGAAGGCAAATCGTCTCGAGTTGTTAAGAACTTGTAGGTTGAAGTGTTCCCGCTGTTCTCTGTCTCCCAACCTGAGATCCCATTGATTCCTTGCACGGTTCTTCCTCCAGTGTTGTTATTTCCTGTCACAGCATCTGTAGCAACGTTAGTAAAAGTTAACACGATATTTTTTTCTTCGTCGTGTCTAAGCTGAATTGCAGGGTCTAAATTGCCTCCAGTAGAACTAGCCCCGAACTGGAAATAGAATAAGCCACCGCTAGCTTCGAAAGAGAATGTGTTTAACGCAACTGTATTTCCTGTACGAGTTGCAGATCTGGAACGATCATTTGTAGAGAAGGTAGAAAGATCTTCTGAATTAGTAGTATTATCTGGCGATTCTGTCTCTACATCCTCTTCTGCCTGCTCAGCAGAATCCAAATCTGTTCCTGGGTCACCTGCATTGAATTCTTCTTCATTTTCCTCGTTTAAAGAAGTATCTGTTCCTGTCTCTAATTCTGCTTCTGCTTCTGTTTCTTCCTCTGTAGTTGAGCTAAGATCTACATTTTCTGTTTCAGTAGCAGTAGACTCCGTCTCTTCTTCTTCACTGCCCAATAAGCTGGTTACTACTAATGCAGAGCCGATCCCCAAGAAAGCGACAATTAGAATCCATGCAACAATTCTAGCCATCGCTCGGCGATCGATTTTGCTACCGGTCTGTGCTTTTGCATTACCAGGATTAGCTTTTGAGGTATTCATCCCAGAAAAACTAGTTGTAGCACTACCAGGGAGCTTATCCTGGCTTAGCTTGCTAGCGCCAGAGTCTTTTTCTGACATTATCTGATTACGTCTTTGTGTAAGTGTGGTTTTAGGAGTATCGTCACTCATTGTTACAGGCAGTTGTTATATTATGGTACGAGTATAATGGAAATTTTTCGTGAAGGCAAAATTGAAATCAAAATCAAAAGATACAGCAGTAGTAAAAAGCTAAGGCTGATCTCGTCTGGCAGCGGAGATATCAGACTAACTGCGCCAAAAAGAGCTTCTTTCGAACAAATACACTCATTCATAAGGCAAAATACCGACTGGATACAATCACAAACCAATAACCAACAAACGCAGCTAAATAAACTAAGAATTGATTCTGGGGAAACTCTTAGCATTCTCGGTTTAGATTATAAGCTTATAAAAAAGACCCTGCCATCTGGGAAACTAAGAATATACCTCGATGAGTTGCAAGCGGAATTACTTGTCTTTGCCCCAGAAAGCTATTCAAAAGAGAAGCTTAGAGAGGAATTTAAGAATAAACTGAAAGACATCGCAAAAGAAGAGATTTGGCAAAACACAACTAGATATAGTGCGCTGATGCGACTGCCTTTTGCCAAATTGCGGGTTAGGGAACAAAAAACTCGCTGGGGCAGTTGTTCTAGCAAAGGAAACCTAAACTTTAACTGGAAGCTTTTGCTTGCGCCAGCTCGTGTTATGAACTACGTAATAGTACACGAGCTGGCGCATCTCGAACATCCTAATCACTCAAAGGAGTTTTGGAAGCTCGTCGAGCAGTATCACCCTAGCTACAAACAAGACCGAAACTGGCTTAAGGAAAATGCTATGCAACTAGAAGTTATTTAACTACTCTATCCTAGAAGAGAACGTGCGAGAGAGCATGCGCGAACGTTTATATTTGTAGAGTTATAATTAACTTATTACTTGCACATAATGCTGCAAATATCTGCCAAAAATCTTGGCACACCTGCCTTAATTTCAATTAGAGACTACGCAGACAAGCGTTTTACGAAAATAAACCGCTTGGTGTCGAAGTTGTCCATAGACGAAAATCTGTTCGGAATTAGGTTAAACGTAGAGTTTAACAGGTCGAAAAAAGAGTTTGCGATGAAGGCAATCGCCACAATAGGTGGAAAGACATTCATAGTCGAAATAGTAGACAAAGATTTTCGCAAAGGGATCGATATTATTACAGACAGGATCCGCAGGCAAATCTTAAAAGACCGAGATGAGTCTTGGCTGAACTACCATAACTAAAATAAAAGTTAGCCATGCCAAGGTGTTTCGATCTGGTCGTCGAACTTGTTTTGCCAGCGAGCTGCGGTAAAAAGCCAATCGGAGAGGCGGTTTAGGTAGATCACTACCTGTTCATTAATCGGCTCTTCGTTACTTAATCTTACAACCAAACGCTCAGCTCGTCTGCAAACAGCCCTGGCGTGATGCAAGGTAGAACCTGCAAAACTCCCCGATGGCAAGATAAAGCTTGTAAGCTGGGGCAGATCTTTGCTCATTTTGTCTATCTCGCGCTCCAGCCGTTTGGCACTTTTCGACCCAACGCGCACCTGTTTTATTTTCTTAGAAACATCAATCGGTGTAGCTAAGTCTGAGCCTGCAATCATTAGCTCACCTTGAATCTTTTCCACCTTTTCTGTTAAACCCGACTCTAACCCCGCAACCGAACCGACCATTCCTAAAATTGAGTTCAGCTCGTCTACTGTGCCATAGCTTTCGATGCGCAAACTCCCTTTCGAGACGCGCTGCCCACCCCAGAGCGAGCTCATCCCCTTATCTCCTGTTTTTGTATATATTTTCATAGCCCTAGTTTGCTAAAATATTTTATGCATATCATTTTAGCAAGTAGCTCACCAAGAAGAAAAAAGTTACTTTCTAAACTTGTTTCTAATTTTGATTCCATCTCCCCTGAAATCGACGAAACACCGCTGGAAGGGGAAAATGCACGCTACTATGTTCAAAGGCTCGCAACAGAAAAAGCCCAAGCTGTTTGGGATCAGATCAAGACAAAATCAACTCAGGAAAATACAGTTATCATTGCAGGCGACACAACCGTAGATTTAAATGGGGCGATACTGAGCAAGGCCGTGTCCGATGCGGAGGCTACTTCTATGATCACTTCTCTTTCTGGGAGGTCGCACTTTGTACATACTGGCGTTTCAGTACTGTTGAATGGGAATTTCTACCTAACTGCAGTCGTTTCTGCAGAAGTTAGATTCCGTGAGTTAAGCGATGAAGAGATCAGCACTTACATTTCAGAAAAAATTGATTGGGGAGACAAAGCAGGAGCTTACGCTGTTCAGGGAGAGGCGAAGAAATTCGTCGAATACGTTAAAAGCGATTACGATGCAGTCGTTGGTCTCCCAACGGAAGCCATTAAGAAAACACTCCATGAAATAATCAATTAAAATTCGCTTAGGATGGGAAAAGACAAGAACAAGTTTCTCGCGATTCTAAAAAATGTTTTTCTGGAAACTTTAGATGAGAATGAATACGATTTAACTATTTTTGGCTCTTGGGCGAAGGGAGAACAGAGAGAAACTAGCGACATAGATATCGCCTTAATCCCAAAAGTCACGAAATCGAAAAAGGAATCCTTTGATGATATACTTAAGCTAAGGCAAGCCATACACGAGAGTAGTTTTCCACATCTATATGATGTTGTTAATCCAGAACTTGCCTCGGAAGAAATAAAACAAAGTATCGAACAAGAAAAGGTATTAGTAGATGTCATGCTGAACTCAAATAACAAAGATGGATAAAACTGGTAAAAAAACACAAAATCTTGAGCAAGCCTTGGAGTCTTTGCTCGATGCGATAGAAGAATTCGATGGCTCAGATTACATGAGAGATGCAGTGATCAAGCGATTCGAATATACTTTCGAACTTGGATGGAAGCTTATGCAAGCAATTCTGCAAGACAGCGGCGAAGGAGAACTCTATGGAAGACGAGACATTATAAGGAAAGCAGCTTCACGTGGGCTCATCACCCAAGAAGAAGCACATGACTGGCTTGACCTTCTCGAGGCAAAGAATCTTACATCACATACTTACAATGAGGATCTCGCAGAGGAAGTATCCCAGCAAGCAAGACAACTTCCTAAGCTAGCAAAATCATTGTTGGACAAAGCGTCATCATACAAATCTGAATGAACCCGAATGACAAAGTAGCTACAATCTCAGAGCTAAAAGAGGCATACAAAAAATTCGCTGAGGACAGAAATTGGGACCAGTGGCACAACGGCAAGAACCACTAATACTTAGGCTTATTGCGCTCCTAGAAGACATCTAAGAAGAATACTCTCTTGCCAGGTATCACTACTGTCCGGGGAAAATCTGAGTCTGCTTTGAGATAAAAAAAGTGAGCCGTT
>JBMCLZ010000022.1:0-9029 GCA_048615025.1 Candidatus Dojkabacteria bacterium
CCCTATCGGACACCTCCTTATTCAATCTTATCCAACAATCAGAAATTGGAGATAGTGTCGAGCTGATCGTCTTACGCGGCAACGAACGCCTCAGTATAGAGGTGCAGATCGTCGAGCGCGAGTAGCTCAGTATTGACCTTAAACTCCCAGATAAAGTTATTTATTCGCTTAGACGGTAGACTATGGAAGTGTATAGTTCGGCCATCTCAGTGACATAAACCTGTTTTCTTCTGCAAGACCCTTAAGGAAGCCGATCTCAAACTGAACTCTTTTGGCAAAGTTCTCATAAAATCTTGCATTCTCTGGATAGATCTCCCCCAAAAAAATTCCTTGTTTGCTTAGTAGATGGGGAAGATGTGTAAAAATCGAGCTGTAGACATCCATGCCGTCTTTGCCGCTGGTTAGTGCATGTTGTGGCTCATAATTCAACTCTAACTGCCAAGTAGCAGTATCTGGCTCAGGAATATAGGGCGGGTTAGAGATAATAAGATCAAATTTAGCTAATTCTGCGTAATCTGAATTCTCGAGTTTGCAAACGTCCTTATTTAGGAAATGCACCAGCTTCTTAGAATCGTTTTTAGCAGCAATTTTTAGGGCAGCCTGAGAGATATCTAGCGCGTAAACCTCGAACCTGTCTCTGCCAAATTTCTCTTCTAGCTCTTCGGCAATGCTAATAGAAATTGCACCAGAGCCCGTACAAAGATCTAGGACACGCAGCTTGGTCTTGTCGAAGTCACCAGAGTTAAGCCTGTTATAACTCACCCTTAGCGCATGCTCGACTAAAATTTCCGTATCAGGTCTTGGAATAAATGTGTGTTCGTTCAAGTAAAACTTCTTCTTGTAGAACCATTTGTAGCCTAAAATGTAGGCTAGGGGAGTGTGGTTTTCTCTTTTTTGAGTTGCCTCAAGCAGCTCTACGAGCGTTTCTATAGTAACTAGGTCTTCGGTTGCCAGCTCTTCGCCTTCTATAATTTGCCTGTGTTTTGGCATCCGTAAAAAGTGTTCTAGAAGCATTTCCGCTTCTAGTTTTGGGGTCTTGCTTACGTCTTTTAATCTTTGTTTGATCTCTTCTTTTATCTGAGAGACTGTCTTGCGTGTAAGAGCTCTTGCAGCAGAAACTGCTGCATCTGCAGAGTCTACGCGGCTATTTTTACTGCTCATTTTTATTGTTAGAGTCTGCTTCTGCTTGCAATTGAGCAAGGTTTTCCTGTCTCAAAGCCTCGACTATCTCGCCGAAATCACCTTGCATAACAGATTCTAAATTGTGCCAGCTTTGTTTGATCCTATGATCCGTAACTCTTGATTGCGGGAAGTTATAGGTACGGATTTTTGCAGAACGATCTCCGGTTTTTATCGCCTGTTTGCGGATTTGCCCGATCTCGTTGGCACTTTCTGCTTGGGCCTTTTCGAACAGCTTTGCTTGGAGAATTTTTAGTGCTTTGGCTTTGTTTTTGTGCTGTGATTTCTCGTCTTGGCAGGTTACTACAATGCCTGTTGGCTCGTGCACAATCCTAACTGCGGAATCTGTTGTATTCACGCTTTGCCCCCCAGGGCCGCTAGAACGATAGTAATCTATGCGAAGATCGCTTTCGTCTATTTCTACTTCTGTTTCTGGTATCTCTGGCAGCACAACCACAGAGACAGCAGAGGTATGGATGCTGCCGCTACTTTCTGTAGCAGGCACTCTTTGCACACGGTGCACGCCACTTTCGAATTTGAGCGTGCCATATGCGTCTGCACCATTTATAAAAAAGATAATCTCTTTAAAACCTCCAGTGTCTGATTCCGAGCTAGAGGCAAGCTCTATGCGAAGCCCTTTCTCTTCTGCAAACCTGCTGTAGGCACGAAACAGTTCTGAAGCAAACAGGGCAGACTCTTCACCGCCAGCACCTGCACGTATTTCCATAATGCAACTACCTTCGTCTAATGGGTCTTTTTCAATCTCTATCTCTAAAAGCTTAGCTTCTAATTTTTTGATCCTTTCCTCTAGATCTGAAACCTCCGCCTCGGCAAGCTCTTTCATTTCTGTAGAGTCTGTAACTTCTGAGAGCTCCTTTGCTTCTGAGATCTGATTTTTTGCTTCGATTAGACCCTCTAGGACCTGTTTTTTTCCCTTAAGTTCTGAGTATTCGCGGCTTACCTTGGCATACAGCACATGGTCTTTCACAGTATTGGGCTCAGCTAGCTGCTTAGACAGCGATTCGAGGGTGCTAATAGTGTTGGTAAGTTTTTCTTGTAGTTCCACTTCTAGAAAGACTATTTAAAGTCTTTGAGCATGTCTTTGAGGGTGACTTTTTCTTTTTTCTCTAAGCTTTGCACCTTGCTTCGGCGCCTCTTAACCTTCTTTTCTTTCTTTTGCTTGATAGCTTTTGTGTTTACTTTCTGTTTTCTTTCTTCGAACTTTTTAACCAAATCGTCGCTGTCTACGATTCTTTGTTTACCAGTATAGAATGGGTGTGTGAGGGATGAAATTTCGACACTCATTTCCTTAACTGTAGAAAGCACAGTAAATACGGCTCCAGATGAGTTATCTTTTATTTTCGCATCTTTATATGTTTTAGGATGTATTCCTTGTTTCATCAGATGGATTATAACATGTTATTATTGCTCATGACGATAAGCATTGAGAAAAAATCTAAACTTGGAAGATTTGTTAAACTTGCTGGTAAAGATAATCACCTTCATATATTCATGCAAGAGCTTCCAACTGTTTTATTTAAAGACTCCGACGAGTTAGTTGTGATTCCCAACGGAGACGAATCAAGCAATTTTGTAACAGAGAATGGCGGAATTGTTGTTGCTGGAGCTGGGGAGTTCGAGAAGAATGGGGTTTTCGTTCTAACTATGAAGAACAGGAATTCAGATAAAGAATTCTTGAATATGGTAGAGGTCGAACTAGATGGAGTTCGTGTTCTATACTATTCTGCTACCTCAGAAGTGAACAAGGACTCATTGGGCGAGATTGGCTTAGTAGATGTGTTGCTAATTAAGGTAAACAAAGATTTTAGTAACCAACTTAAGGCAGTAAGTGTTATCGACCCTCAGGTTGTAATTCCAATATTCGACCCTACCTCAGAGGAAATTAGAGAAAAGTTTAAGTCTGAACTTGGGGTTCAATTCGATCAGGAAAAAAGGTTTAAATGTCGCGCTGTAGATTTCAGCAACGACGAATACGCACTACAGGGGGTAGAGATAGAGGGGTAGTAGGAACTAGTAAGTTATTGATCGTGCAAGTCTTGCAGCCTTTTCGGCTTCTATGATAGCTGTATAAAGCTCTGGGCATTCCTGAATTTCTTGATCAGATGGCCTTAATGCTTGAGTGACCGCAATTAGGAATCGGTTCTCTGGGCTGTGCTGAATCATATGCTGGTATGCCCAAAGTTCCCAACCCTGAGGGGGATTTATATTATGCATCTTCATTGAATTTAGTAAACAGTTAACTATGTATTCCCTTGGATTTTCAATTGCTATTTGTTCTATTCCTAGTAGATGCAACTGTGCAAGAAAATCACCGTCACATATTTTTTTGCAGATTGAGAACATATATTCAATAAACTGATTATTACTATCATTGCGAGGTTTGTCACCGGACTCTATGTTTCCCATTGTCTTATTGTGCTGTATTTATCTCCAACAGGCATGTGGTATTGTTTAGGTACCACTTACTTGCCTGCCATAGTTAATCAATAATAATTTATATTTTGTTTAGAATTCTAGTATATGGCACAAGATAAATTCAAAATTCCTCCACACAATAGCGAAGCGGAGAAGAGTATTCTAGGTGGGATCTTGTTAGACGACGAGAAGATTATGGATGCGGCGGAGATTATCTCTGCGAAAGATTTTTACGACTCTAGGTTAGGGACAATATTCGAGGCAATGATCAAGCTATTCGAAAAGCAATCTCCGATAGATGTGCTCACGGTTACTAATCAATTAAAAGCAAAGAAGAAATTTAAGGAAGTCGGTGGTGCTGCAGTTCTTTCAGAAATAGTGGCGGAGACTCCGACTGCTGCGCATACAGAGGAGTATGCCAAGATAGTCAAGCAAAATAGCATAAGGCGGCAGATGATCGCCTTGGGTGCTAAGATCAACGAATTTGCTTTCGACGAGAAGGAAGAGGTCGAAAACTTGCTCGACAAAGTAGAACAACAGATCTTCGAAATTTCAGAGACTGCTGTAGAAAGAGACTTCACTCATATCTCCCTTTTACTCGAAAAGACCTACGAGCAGGCCGAACAGCTAGCAAATAATCCAGATGCTTTAAGGGGGATTCCAACAGGTTTCCGCGATGTAGATAAGATTTTGGGAGGAATGCAAAATTCTGACCTTGTAATCTTGGCTGCTAGACCTTCTGTAGGTAAAACTGCTTTTTCGATAGACATTGCAAGGCATATTGCTACAGCAGAGGAGAGGAAAGTTGGCTTTTTTTCTTTGGAGATGTCTAATGCACAGCTTATGGATCGTCTTCTGGCACAGGAGGTAGGGGTTGGTCTTTGGAAGTTGCGCACAGGCCAGCTACAAGACAATGAATTTGCAGACATGGCAGAAGCTATGGGAAGGCTTAGTGAATCTGGTTTATACTTCGATGATACACCTGGGCTCTCAATTATGGAGATGCGCACAAAAGCTAGAAAGCTGAAAATGGAGCATGGTCTAGACATGGTAATAGTAGACTACCTTCAGCTAATGCAAGGAAATACCAAGGAAAATAGGACGCAGGAGGTATCAGAAATCTCTCGTTTCCTTAAAAACCTAGCAAGAGAACTAGATGTCCCAGTTTTGGCACTTAGTCAGTTGAGTCGCGCGGTAGAAAATAGGGCAGATAGGATACCTCAGCTTTCAGACCTTCGAGAGTCGGGGTCGATCGAGCAGGACGCAGATGTCGTAATATTTCTCCATAGAGAAGAAACATTCGACCCAGATACTGAGCGTAAAGGTATTGGAGATCTTATTGTGGCAAAGCATCGAAACGGTCCTACTGGGCAGGTCGAACTGGCATTTATTCACGAGCAGGCAAGGTATAGAGATTTAGATGCGAGGCACTCTGCTTAGCTGAAAGGATTGTCTAATCCAGCGCCAGCTTTTTCAGTTCCAATAAGTCTTCTTAACCATACTTTTATTTTACTAGGTCTTCTTGGGTTATAGTTGAGATCTAGCATTCTCGATCCTTTTTCTTCGACCACTTTACCTGTAGATTTCTCCGTGAGTTCGTAGATAGAGCCTGTTCCAGCCTGAAGAGCGTAATTGCCTTTGTCTAGAAAGAAACCAAACTGACCTTTTTTGTTTGTCATTTGCGTATCTACAATCGTCCAATTGTTCTTATCGAAAACTTTAATATTCACTAACGGTACCCCTTTTTGCGAACTGATCTCTTTTACTTCTCCCCAGTTTCTCGGGTTGCCGAAGAAAATCAAAACCCAGAACAAAAATTGTAAGATGTAGAGAATAATTATTATGGCGTTGATCAGTATTGGACTGAAGTAATAAGCAGCGATCGAGATTATTATTCCGAATATGTAAAGACCAAGTCCCAGTGGGCCGATAGTGTTGTCTTTATACTGTTTCTTGAATTTATTTGCTTTCTTTTTGCTGGTTAGCCTGCTCATGAGGATGTCGAGATTTACACTACTTTCATTACCAATAAACTCTTTGATAACATTCACAGTTTCGTAATCTGGGTGGGCCACTTCGATTTTGTATTTCCCCCGCTCTACGATAAGGTTGTAGCGACCTTTTAGATCAGAGACTTTAGTATCGATCTGTTTGTCTGTATCAAACTCGTACATTCTCACTGCAGCAAAGGGAATTGGCCGGTTATCTTCGATATCGAGGATTAGCCCCCATGGTCTTCTTTTTCTTTGGAATAGGCCTACGAGGAACAACCATACTAGTATCGGGCTGCGCAATGCGCTGAAAGAAGTAAGAAGGTTCAAAAGTGTAGTTACCAACAGAATGTTGGCAGTTACAGAAGAAACAGAAGTGTCTTCTAAAGTATTTTGGAGGAATCTAGTCACAGGTTCTGGTAGGCCAGAATCCGCAATTATCTCGCTTAACCTTCTTAAGGGCGCATTCCCAAGGAAACATTCCGCCCCAACGCACTCTAAGCTAGTAGCATCTTGATCATCTTCATCCTCTGTGTCTGGTAGTTCATCCAATTCTTCTTCTGGGGGTTGTCCATCTTCGCAATCGTCTGCTGGAAGATTTAGGTTAGATACTGAGCTTAGAATGTCCAAGTTATCGGACTCTCTCGCAACATTGCTGTCGAATGTGTCAGCTGCAGAAGTGAACTCAATAGATATTTGTGAACTAGCAGGAGTGAGTTTCTTGTATTCTATACTTGCAAAAATCCTGAGCTCAGAGAATATATCGTTTGGGCTAACTCCGATAAGCCTAGCTTCCCCAGAAGAATTATCTACAGTATTGCCAAAGTATTGCTCGAAAGCGTCTTCTCCTTGAAGATCGACTATTTCTATCAGGCTAGGGTCGTAAGTGATAATTAAATCGGATGCGTTGATATTGCTACCTTCTGGGTCGATTAGTATGTTTATTGTGTTTGTACACTGGTTAGCTGGAACGGTGGTGTTTGCAAAACTAAGATTTGCAGCCTCTACAGTCCAAGCGGAGAGTAGGGAAAACAGAGAAAACAGAGAAAACAGAGAAAATATCGCGAGTACTTGAAAAGTTTTAAGAGTGTATTTGTTCACGTAATATTTGTTCACGTATCGTCTCCTAACAAGTAAACGTTACCACCCCAAATGTCTAGGTCTAATTGATCTACAATCCCATCTCTATTTAGGTCGTATAGCACATTACTTGTCCCAAAGTTGGAAGCTATTCCAGAAGCGTCTAAGCCATTAATGTAGTTATCGTATACGGCGCTGACTTCACCAGGGATCAATCTGTCTTCTGGAGCAGTAAATTGTGCTGTAACTGTGCGAGTATTGAAATCGACACAGCCTAGATCTTTGCCAAGATGTGAAACCCCACGAACGTATATGTTGTAAAGACCTTGGAAATTAGAGCCGGGGTTAAACGAAATAGTTCCATCTCCGCTGCTATTTGTAGCAAGTGTTGGAGTAGATGTCACTGTGTTTAATGCACTGTTGCAAGTTCTAATTTCTACTAACTGAGTATTTGTAAAGTTGCCTGTGCTAGGGACTCTACTGTCTGGGTAAACCCTTAGATTTAGCGCAGTAGTGCTAACACTGCTACTTACGGAAAGATTCCCGGAGCTGGGACCAGATTGACCATATCCGACTACAGCATTAGTTTCTTCCGCACCCTGATCCATTTCTGAAAAAAATATGACAGCTGTAGAAAGCCCCACTACTAACGCAACAAAAGTTAGAATCAACCAGAATCTTTTTCTTTGCTCTGGATATGGGCGGCTCATTATGAGACAATATAGCATGGACGAGCAGCAGCAGAAAGACCAAAATGTCTATTCATTTATGTTGCAACTAGTGCAGGAGAAAAGAGGGGACGATTTGCCTTTACAGCAGCTAAATACAGAAGCAGATACTCTTTACGAAATTTTTGGGGACAACCTTGTTACTTATTTCGAACCACAACTAAACGAGCAGCAGCAAGAACAGTTTTCGCAGATGGTTGATGGGGGAGCAGAAGATAACGATCTAATGGACTACCTCCTAGAGAATATTAGCAACTTGGAGGAGCAAATTGTTGCGATCCTAGTCCAGTTTAGGCAAGATTACTTGAGCGGTAAGTTCGAACAAACCGGAGGGGCAGATGAATCCACAGAATCTACAACAGCAGCTTGAATCAGAGAAGCGAGCACAAATTTCTCATATTGAAACAGTTAGGTCGGAACAGAAGCAGGGAATAAAGCAAGCCGAGAAGCAAGAAATTTCTGCACGAAAACTCGAGGTGGCAGGTAAGAGAGAAGAAATGAAGAATCAACTCTCTGTAGTAGAATCCAATATTTCTAATTTAGAAAAATACTTGGCAAATCCGAATTTGAGGGAATCAGATCGCAAGGAGATCGACAAGAAGCTGAAAAATCTTAAGCGTCAACGTAATTATATTAAGCAAGCGTTAGCTAGGATAGATTGGCAACTGAATTCCCATGTAGTAATGATTCGATGGATGTATGGTAGAAAACTAGAAATGATCGAAAATAAACTTAACGACCAGAAAAGTCTCATGCTTAGATCTTTCGGCGAAAGGCTTATGCAGCTAACTTCTGCGATACAGCAGCAAGAAATGATGAAGCAGGCTCAAAAACAAGGCGCTAATCTTGTAAAAATGAGGCAAACAGGTGAAGCAGGTGCCAACGCGGCTTGATTCTGCTATATTTTACCCATGAACCCTAATCAAAATCAAAGATCAAATTTTCTAACATTTTTTTCTCTTGGTCTCTTTTTGGTTTTGGTTGTCCTTTTTGGAGTATATAATTCGCAAGGAGGGTTTGGTCCTAGTGATGCTGGGGCTAATGAGATCACCTCAGATGGGGTCGTGTCCTCTGCCTCCTTCCTAGAGCCTCTGTACATAGGGGAATCTTTCGGCATAGGGCAGTATTATGCGGATACTGATGGGATCGGAGGATTCTCCGATCCCGTTGCACTGGTGGGTGCGTCTTTTATGCTAGAGAACTTACCGATAGGCTCATTTGCCGAAGCATGTGTGTATAGGAGGTCTGCGGTAGGTGGGGTAGAGACGAGGTTATATTGCTTGGGAAGAAACTTAGAAATTTCTTCGCAATTAGTGCATCAACAGAACCTACCTTTCGGTATAGCTGTTGCAGAGCAGGAGGGACTATTTTGTAGGCTGAAGCTTTCTGATCTCAGCCAGGATGGCTCGGTTGTTACTAAGTTTTCTGGAAGTTGCGAGCTCGATCTCGTTCCAGTCTCGCTAGTAGAGAACCTGGTTTATGCCCACGATAGGAGCTATTTGGCAACATGGAGGCAGATAGGTATCTCACAGAATCCTGCCATTTCGGTTCAGAATTTAAATGCTATAGTGGCCAAGAATCTGGTATACGGCTCCGATGCAAGTTTAGATAAGCA
>JBMCLZ010000023.1:0-8875 GCA_048615025.1 Candidatus Dojkabacteria bacterium
AGACAGCATAAACACTTGGCATAATCTCGTTTAGCCTGTCGAACATTGCAAGCTCTTCTGCAGGCAACCCCTCTTCTTTTTTGCGCATACGGATCGTATCTATAACGTCGTGCCCTAGGCGTTCGTCGATTTCCTTTAGCTCCTGACGATACTTCTCTATAATTCGTAACAGCTCTGCATCGCTCTTTTCCTGGTAGCGTTCTATGTTTTCTCTTATTTCAGGGACCTTTTTCCAGCCCTGCTTAACAATTTTTTGTCCTGGATCAAATATTTTTTTGATTTTATCAAGCATGTGGATATTCTAGCACGAGTACTAAACAATTGAATATCACCATTATGAACTGGTATAATATCCTGTAGTATCAAACTCTATTATGGAAAATACTAATAGATTAAACAACAACGACCCTTTGGTCAAAATCCTAAAGAGGATTCTAGCTACCTATAAGATAGGGGGGAGTCTGCTTGTAATGTTGGCTTTTCTTATCCTTTTTAGCAACTCGACCCCCAACCTTTGGTATAGAGTAAATGCAGATGCAGTGAACAACGATGCTGACACGCTTGCGGGGGCAGTTAGTATTGCTCCTACTTTGAGCAAGGTAACAGAAATCCCACTAGATAGTAATGGCCAGGCAGCAATCTCTGAATTTGCAACTGCAAAGGAGCTTCCTTCAAAAAATCCAGACCTTCCAGAGGGTTTGCATATCGTGATCCCTAAAATTGGTGTACAAACGAAAGTTCACCAAGGATCTGATGCTTATGCCGAGCTGGATAAAGGCGTATGGATGCCACCAGAATTTAGAGGTCCACACGAGACAGAAGCACCGATGATTATGGCAGCACACCGCTTTGGATACATCTCATGGAGCAATGAATTCCGTCGTACCAACAGCTTTTATAATCTTCCTAAGCTAGAAGATGGAGACGAAATAATCATAATCTCGGATCAAAGAGAGTTTCGCTACAAGGTAGTTGCTAAGTATGAAGCAGAAAAAACTATCCGCCTAAACCACGACCTAACACTATATACCTGTAAATTTTTCGATAACGACACAAGAATTGTAGTCGGAGCGGAGCGTATAAACTAATGTATAAAGCAAATAACTACCAGGAAACGTTTAATATACCTATTGCATATTTCTACATTATAGGATATAATAACTCGTGATGAATAAAAATAGTGTTCTACAAAAACTAAATATTTCACTAGCTTCACTAGCGCTAGTATTTTCTTTCGGGACCGGCACAATTAATGCCGATGCAGCTGCACCTACGGGAGGCTCCTCTGTAATAGAAGAGTGCACAACAATAGTTGGTCCTTATGGAGGTGTTACAGAAACCTGCGAAGGCGTAGAAGTTGCAGCTCTAAACACTGGATTTGGAGATGATCCGATAACTATTGCAAGTGCGGTTTTTGCCATTGGCATTGGACTTCTAATTGCGAGACAATACGCAGCAAATAGCCTTTCTTAAGACCCTACCCTAAAGTACTGGGTACAAAGAATATACCCCTGAATCGAGCACAATCTTTAGCGGCGATGTGTCTGAGCTATCTACTTGCAGGTAAACTACACCCGCCCCGTCGTCGATAGCGATAATCTGCCCATCTCTAAGGCTATATTCTTCGTTTCTCTCACCAAAATCTATAATAAAACCATTATCTCGGATACTTAATTCTTCGTCTTTTACTAGAAATGGATCTTTTCCAGATTGAAAATATAGCTCTAGTTCAGGCTGGTTCTCCGCCATATACTCTGCCCAACTTTGTGAAATTCTTCTAAGCTCGTGCTGCTCTTCTTGGGGGTAATATACGTTATAATCTTTAATACTAGGATCTAGCTCGTATCTATACTCTGCAATAGTAACCTCACCTGCTACCCTTGGAACAGGAAAATTATAATCTCTTTCTGGCTCTCTACCAGGAATTAGCTCTAGAAAAACCCCAGAAAAGTTCTGCTGAGCGAGGCCAACGCTATATATAAAAAAATATACTACCCCTGCAAAAACAATCAGCAACAGAAGAATAAACGAAATAATTACCAGCAAAGCTCTGCGCTCCATAACTGGATTCTAGCGCATTAGGCGGATTTCCCATAACTTAGCCTGCACTCTCTTGTGCTTAACCAAATCTGTTTTAATTAGACTAAGATTACAAACCTCGATTTGCCCTAATTCTTCGTAGTTTTGTATGTGCTCCAGCAGCTTTTTCTTATCTTGCCGTGAAATATTACTTGTAATCTCAGCCAGCTTTATCGCGCCAAGCCTACGATTCGGGTCTTTAGGTAGAATCAAGTTATCGTCATCTAATTTTTGCAGCTGATCGTTTACCATCCTAAAGTATTCGTGCAATTCTGGAGTTTCTTTTAGCTTTGCACTAATAAGCGAGCCTTCGTAGTTTATTTTCCTAACTTGATGAGTGAAACAGCTTATGTGCAAAGAAGAAATAAAATCTGCATAGACTTTTTCTAAGGCCAAAACTGTGTCTTCAGATAAATTCTTCCCCAAGTATTTGTAGTTAAATCCTAGCTCAGAAGCATTCTTGAACGTTACAGATCTCTTAAACGACCTTAAAGACTGGAAAAAATCACGGTAGTAACTTTTTGCTGAGTCGTCTAGATATGAATATAAAAAATAGTTGCTCATATGAGCAGTAATACTAGCATAAAGCAGATCCCAGCAACTAATATGTACTCCAAAAGCTGATTCAGGCGCAGCGACTTATGCAGCTCGTGATGCAAAATCGCATTAAAAATATAAAAAATTAGGGTGACATAAAACGAGTTCAGTAACGAGGGCACATCTAGGAACTCGTACAACACAGAATATAAATAACCCGTGGCTAGCGCAGATGCTAAGATCAAGCCAAGGTTGAAATAACTTAGGTTTTTAAATCTTAGTAAGACGAGAAGCGAAATAAGCCCTGAAAGGCTAAAGCCAACTCCAGCCACAACCAAAAAACTAAACTCGAACCGGCTCGCAAGGTTTAAAACTAGGTTAGTGTTTGTGAAGAATATGATTAGCTTTAAAAGATCGTAAACTGCATGAGTCTCTTCCTCGGTTTTGAACTTATCTAAATAGTAAGCACGCATGTTCGTAAAAAAGATAACGAAAATAAAGATCGTTACCGCAAAATATATTGGCCAGAGACTAAGCTGGTCGTTTACATAGATGAATCCGGCAACACCCAGAAGAGTCCATACAGGCAGAAGGAGATGATACACAATCTCTGCAGCTGGCCCATACTGCTGCGAAACTGGTAGATCTAATTGCTTCACCTTTTGCTTTGCCTGTAGGTAAGTTACAGAAATTTGCGTGATAAGTAATGAAATCAGTAGTACCAGACCAGTAATAAAGTTGAAGTCCGATGCACTTGCAGCTAGCTGTTGTAATAAGACTATGCCTAAACCGAGGCTAAGGCCGTAGAATATATTCCTTTGTTCGAAATTGAACATAAACTGTTAGATGTTACCAGATAAATTACCTATAAGTGCGACTACTAAGAGAATTCCAAGAGCAGCAACGTGCAGTTGAGTCCGTGAGCGCTTTCTATCTACGAGCCTCTGCTTTGTTTTGGAGATCACAACCCAATCTAGTACGAAAAGCAGGAGCATAAATAGCGTTGCTGCAACCACGATAATCTGCCCAGTACTAAAGCCAGCTAGGCGATCGCCGAGATCACCACTAAGCTCCCTGCTGCTAATTGGAGAAGCATAGAGGTCTCCTTGCACCTCTGGAAGGTTATCTAACTGCTGCTTTTCTATGGTGCTAGCGAGTTCGTTACCAGCCAGATCTGCAATAGTAAGGTTAATTTCTTCTAAATTTGCAGAAGCTAGCTCCAGCTCCCAGATCTTGTCTGTAACCCTATAGACCGGAACGGATGCATCTACCGAACTAATGCTTTCCGAGAAAGTTAGATAGACGTTCCCAGTTTCCGGATCTTTCTCAGCTTTACTAAGATCTATTTCAGGGGCTTGTGTGTCTATAGTAAAGCTAACAGAAGCTTCTCCAAACTCGTTGCTCGCTTTTGCTTGTGTAGGACCATCTTCTAAAGCATTTGCTGACTCGAAGGTAAAGATCCCCCCCTCAGGCAAGACACTTCCCTGCTCTTCACCAAGCTCAACCAGAACTTCTTCTTCCGCTTCTCCACTAATCTCTGGGGTCGAGTCTGAAACAAAACTATCTGGCTCTGGTTTAGTAATCGCTACTGTTCCAGAATTAAACGACTGGGCGACTTCCCTCTGTGCACCTGGGAACTTTTCGCTTTCGTAGTTTGCTTTAGGTCTTGCAAAATGGACTACAACAACTGCATTATCTCTTATCCCCTGGAAATCTCCGATAACCATCGCCACCCCAATCTCTGTAAACTCTGGTTTTAAAACGTTTTCTCTATGTGATTTACTGTTCATCCATGCTTGCATCATGGTTTCTGAATCTGTAAACCCTTCTGCAAGGTTTTCTCCTGCAAAGGCGTAAGAATATCCCTCTTCACGGAAGAATTCCCAAGGAGAAGTGCCCTCAGGGCAATAGTGAGACCAACAATCGTACTCGAGCATTACTTCTCCTTTTGCCAAAGCGGAACGGTAAAGAGTATAGCTAGGCTCTAATGTTCCTAGCCCGTTTGCTACTCGCTCGCGGTTGTGGAGCTCGATAACTCTTTCCAGATCTATTAATGCGTAACTTTTACTAATCCCAAGCCCTGCACCAAACAGGTTTATTACAATTAATGCTAGTAAATAAATTACAAGTGCTTTGTTTGTAAGTAGATAAGCCCTATAATTATTGGCAAAGGTTGGAATTAACCAATTACGAATACTAAACATAAAATTATCTTAACAATAATGAGAAGCGACGAGAAGAAATTCGACAAAATTAGAACTAGATTTGCACCTTCTCCTACTGGATTTGTTCATATTGGCAGCGTTCAAAAAATGCTCTATTCTTACTCATGGGCGAAAAAGCACGGTGGTGACTACATTCTTAGAATTGAAGATACAGACCAGAAACGAACGGTAGATGGTGCTATCGAAGGAATCTTAGAAGCGCACGAGTTACTCGGTTTAAAGATAGATGAACAATATCTTCAATCTGAACGGCTAGAAATTTATAAAGAGCATGCAGAAAAATTGATCGAGCTTGGTGTCGCTTACCGCAGTTTCGAAACTGCCTCGGAGCTAGACGAAATGCGCAAACAGTTTCAGATGGCTCACCCTAAAGCAAGCTACAAATATCGGGGGAAATGGCGCGATCTAAACGACTCTTCTAAGGAAGTGCAAGAAAAGCTGTCTGAAAAAGCTCCTTTTGTAGTTCGTCTGCGCATGCCAGACGAGGCAGAAGAAGTTTTGGTGCAAGACGAGATCGTTGGTGAAGTTCGCGTTTCGACAAAGGAACTAGACGATTACGTACTGCTAAAGTCCGATGGTTTCCCTACCTATCATCTTGCCTCTGTCGTAGACGACGCTCTGATGCAGATATCTCATGTGTTTCGCGGTGTGGAATGGCTCCCTACTGCGCCTGTGCACGTGCTTCTATACAAGCATTTTGGCTATAAGCTGCCAAGTTTTGTCCATATTCCCAATATTTTAGATCCTAAGGGAGGTAAGCTTTCGAAGCGGTCTGGCAGCGTTGCGCTGAGAGAGTTTTTTGCTGCAGGCTATCTTCCAGAAGCTATTCTAAACTTTATGATGCTACTTGGCTGGGCCCCTAAAGACGATCAGGAAATATTTTCACTAGAACAGTTTTGCGAACAGTTCGACATCGCTAGTTTAAATAAAAGTAATCCTGTCTTTAATAGGGACAAACTAATTTGGTTTAATGGGCAACACATTAGAAAGCTAAGCTTGGAAGAGCTCTGGGCTAGATTCTGCAGTTGGGGAGGGAAATGCGAGTTGTACGAAGAAGTTTTAGGAAAGGAACGTATCTTAATGGCACTAGAGCTAGAGAAAGAGCGAATAAAACTGCTCTCAGATCTAACAGAGAAGCTAGAGCTGTTCGTAAGTTTGCCAGAATCACTCCCATTTTCCGAGCATAAGCAAACCAAAAAGCTCGCTAAAGAACAGATTTTAGAGATTTTGGGCGAGTACCTTAAGTTTCTCGAAACTGCGAACCCAAAAACTCATGAGCATTGGGAACAAGGGGTGCGCGAAATTGTAGAGAAACTTGGTCTAAAAGCTGGAGAGGTGTTCATGAGCATTCGCATCGCTGTAACGGGAGCAGCTCAATCTCCTCCTATCTTTGAATTTGCCCAAGTGATCGGCGAGGAAAAACATAAGCAAAGGGTTGCACAGGTAATTTCTCTTCTCAGCTAGAAAAGGCTAAAATTTTTCATGCTGTATTTACGGAGAATTACGCTTAAGTTTTTTATTTTTTTTGCAATTGTTACAGGCGCAATTACAGTCGGGGGGCACGAGATCTCTGCCTTTGCGCAATCTCCAGAAGTAGAATCAGCAAAGCTCAGCGCAGAACTGAGTGTGAATATTCACTTAGAAGATGAATCACTAAATTTTTCCTTAAAGCTAGAGAATGATGCCAAGGAAAAGGTGTACAACGATTACAGCTTCCCGAACCTCTGGGCAGCCGAATCGCTCGAGGCTGCAAGGAATGCCTCCCGCAGTTACGAAATCAGTTTAGATAAGCAGAATATATTGTTGCGCTTCGACCCCCCGATAAAACCCGGAGAAACAGAGCAGTTCGACCTAGACTTTAAAATTAGCGTTCCAACCCAAGATGATTTCCGCTATTTTAAAGCAAATGAACTACCCGAAGAAAACCTAAACTCTGAAGAGCAAGTTACAAGCTTAAACGGGTACAGAATTTCTTACCCCATAAGTTGGCAACAACCTACCTACTCTAATTTTGCCTCTACAGACATTTCTGGAGAAAAACTAATATCTCTAGAGAACTTTGCTGAAGTTGAACTCGTTTGGGGAACTTCTTTGGTAGGAATAGTTAAACTGACTCAAAACCCGGATGCGCTCCAATTTGTTGCAACACAAGACAAAACTCAAACTATCGCTTTTTTAAACAATTCTGAGACTTTGCAAAACATCGAAGCGATTTTTAAAGATGACTACTACAACGTTTATGTCGAAGCTTCGCGAGCAAGCGAGCTCCAGCTTGAGCGCGAGATGAATAACACAGATGGACCTAGATTCGATTTTTCTGCTGTAGAAACTTCAGATTTTCTTGCAGACGAAACACTTGAACAAGCTGAGCAAATTTTAAGAAAAGCTAGTGGGCAGGGCTTAGAAGCAGATATTTTTTTGCTGGATCAAAACTTTTTGGGCAAGGGTGAGCAATTAGTGCTAAGAGTATGCGACCAAACTCCTAGTTGTAGTTACTACTCTCTTGCGAGTGCAAAACAAATCTCTGGGGCAGGCATATTGGTTGCTAACCTAGAGAACAGCTCTGAGCTCCTTCGGGGCAAGCTTAGACAAAGCTTGCCAACAAATTCACTTGCAGACTCAACGAGTGTAGTGGAATTATCTGCGCAAGAAAATCCAAGCCAGAATCAACCAGAAATAGAAATAGATTTCCCAGAGGAGATCGAAGCATTTAGCAATTTTAGTGCAGAGGTGAGGGTTATTAATCCTTCTAATAGGGCGATTTTCCTAGACGAATTACGCATTGGGAATAATACTTTTCCTATTATTGATTCTTCGCTTGGGGGGCTCCACGAGGGTGTGTTGCCAAACAGCGAGAAGTCTTTAGAGGTAGACGAATTGTTTCTTTCCAGACTTGTCCTTGGTGCCAGTTCCAGCGCAACTTTCGACTCTACTCTTGTCTATTCGATCGGGGTGAGTGAGCTCGAGGCAAAAAGCGAGCACAGTGTGCTCCTAAAGCAAAACTATGTGTTTCTCGGAGTTTTGGCCATTGCCCTTGGGAGCTTTGCCCTGAGCGCCTGGATTATTGCGCATTTATATTCGAGAAACAAGTACTTGTTTATGGGAGCTTACTGGCAATCGCGCAGGCTTATAGAAGATGCAAAGTGGTTTCTTAGCAAGCGAATCTGAAAAATGCGATAATACGACAAACAAGCACTAAAGTAAAACCAGATATGGAAAGCGAGAATAAAACTTATACATTAGCTATTACCCATAATCCTCCTGCGGATTTCGAACTAACTGGGGTTGCAGCAAGAGATTTATCTTTTCTAGCATCGGCCAACCTAGATATTGTGCCAAGCTTTGTTATAACTGGACATAGTTTTGATTTATACCTAGAGCACAACGGGATTGTGCCTGAGCTTGTCGAGCAAATCAATCTTGCAGCTGAGTATCCTAAGCAAACCAAAAAAGTTGCTAATGCGATAAGGGATCTCTTCCGTTCTGGAACTTTCCCAACTTCACTCAAACTTGAAATAGCAAAAGAGTATGAATCAATTTCTAAAGGGAAAGACCCACTTGTAAATCTGAGCCAATCTCCTCTAAACATAGACCTAGACGAAAGGTCCTTTCTAGAAAAGCGCGGTGAGTGGTTGAATGTGCAAGGCGAGGAGGAGATTCTGAAGGCGGTTAGAGAGGTTTGGGCTTCTTTGTTTAGCAAGGAGGCTTTAGACTACAGAAATTCTGTAAATTACGAGGGGAGCTTGTCGCAGCCTGTATTAGTACAAAAAATGCTGAACGCAGATCTTTCTGGGCAAACCTACAATTTCGACACAAACACGGGCGTCGAACATGTGTCTACGAGCAGAGTAAATCTTGGGATTAGTTTAGAGCCAAGCTTGGCTAGTAAAGATGCAGACTACTATTCTGTAAAGAAGGCAAACGCGGAGGCTGTGGCGGTGGTGAACTTACCACAGAAGTTTATGCAGGTGAGATCGCAGCACTCTGGAGAAACTACCAAAGTAAAGGTCTCTAAGGCTTGGAGCGAGCGGCGC
>JBMCLZ010000024.1:0-8859 GCA_048615025.1 Candidatus Dojkabacteria bacterium
GTAGTAGCCTCGGTTTCTTGTATCTACGGAATCGGAACGCCAGAAGATTACCAGGCGCTAGCAAGAGAAGTAAAGGTGGGAGGTGAATACCCAAGATCTAAGCTAATCTCACACCTTACAGAAATGCAATACTACAGGTCGGAATACGATTTCTACCCAGGTCTTTTTCGAGTTAGAGGAGACGTAATAGACATCCACCTTATCGCAGAAGAAGAAGCCTTGCGGGTAGAGTACTTCGGAGACGAGATAGAGTCGATTAAACTTATCAACCCTGTAAGTGGAGAAGTATTAGACAAGCCAGACAAAATGACAATCTACCCTGCGAAACAATATGTAACCCCTTACGACAGAATCAAGCGAGTTTTGCCGCAGATTAGAGAAGATTTACAGAAAGAAAGAGCCGATTTCGAGCAGAGAGGGAAGAACCTAGAAGCAGCAAGGCTAGAGCAGAGGGTCAACTTCGATCTAGAAATGTTAGAGCAAATAGGATTCGTTTCAGGAATCGAAAACTACTCTAGATATTTAGATGGCAGACCCGCAGGGTCTGCCCCTTCAACACTGCTAGACTATTTCGGAGAGGACTGGCTTCTTATTGTAGACGAGTCGCACATGACCATCCCTCAGGTAAGAGGAATGTACAACGGAGACAGGATGCGCAAGCAAGCTCTAGTAGATAACGGGTTTCGTCTAAGGGCAGCATTAGACAACAGGCCGCTCAAATTCAACGAGTTCAAAGAGAGGGTTAAACAAACACTATACGTCTCGGCAACACCTGCTGAATATGAGCTCAGCAGCTCGAAGACAGTTGCAGAGCAGATAATTAGACCAACTGGGCTTGTAGACCCAGTTATTAGAATAAGACCAAGTATGAAGCAAACTAAAGAAAATCTTCTCAGCTCTATGAGAGAAACAGAAGGGTTTGCCAAAGATGCTAAAGACTTAGAAAAAGAAGAAACGTTCGACCAGATAGATGATTTGTTGCAAGAGGTACAAGATCAAGTCAAACAAAAGCAAAGAACACTAATCACGACCCTTACAAAGCGAATGGCAGAGGAGCTCAGCGAGTTCCTCGAAGAGAAAGGACTGCTGGTACGCTACCTACACTCAGATATCGATGCTATCGAGCGCGTAGAAATTCTGAACTCACTGCGCAAAGGCGAGATCGAAGTTTTGGTTGGAATCAACCTACTCAGAGAAGGACTAGATCTTCCAGAAGTTGGACTCGTTGCGATTCTCGACGCAGATAAGGAAGGGTTCCTTAGATCAGAAACCAGCTTTATTCAAACCGCAGGAAGGGCAGCAAGAAACGTGCAAGGAAAAGTAATCATGTACGCAGATAAGATTACAGGTTCGATGCAACGAGCGATTGCTGAATCCCGTCGCAGAAGAAAAATTCAGCTAGAATACAATGAAAAGCATGGGATAACTCCAAAAACTGTTATCAGCGAGATAAAATCTAATTTGCAAAGGTTAGAAAATGACGAAGTAACTGAGGGAGAGGGGAAACGCAAACTTAGTAGTTGGGAGAAAACAATGCAAAGCTACCCAGCACTTAAACCAAAGGAAAAGAAAAAACTTAGAAAAGACTTGGAGATCGAAATGGAAATGCTAGCAGATGCATTAGAATTCGAGAAGGCAGCCAAAATTCGCGACTTTTTGCATACAAACAAGTAGAATATGGCATGTTAGAAGCAATAATTCTAGGTATTATTCAAGGATTAACCGAACTGTTCCCAGTCTCTAGTAGCGGGCATTTACTTTTGGTACCAGAGATAAGTAAGGCACTGGGGCTAGATCTAGATTTTTCTTTTCAAGATACTTCTTTCGACATCACTCTCCATGTTGCAACATTTTTCGCGATCCTCATTGCCTATTGGGCGAAGGTAAAGCCAATCATTTTCCAGTGGAAAGAAGAAAAAACCAATAAGCTCAGAAAAAACCTCGTTCTAAGCTCCCTTCCATTAGCCATCCCCGCACTAATATTTGCAGTTTTTTCCGATGATCTTGTTAAGAACAACAGTCTCGCAACTTTTATGCTGATCAGCATTGGAGCAGCTCTGATCGCAACAGAGGTTTATGTAAACAAAAGGGGGCAAGGAAACAGCTACCTTGAACTGAACAAAAAAAGCGCACTTGTTATTGGATTCTTTCAGGCATTTGCTGCAGTGCGTGGAACATCACGATCTGGCATTACCCTTATCGGAGGTGTGCTCACAGGGCTCAGTAAAAAAGAAGCCTTAGACTACGCATTTCTCGCGGGGCTACCTGTATTTGCAGCACTCAGTATTTTAGACCTTATAGATATTATTACGAACGGAACTGGTGAGGCGAGCTTTGTTCAAGTCGTAGCGGGCTTTAGTGCCGCCTTCCTTAGTTCACTTGCTGTAATAACTTTCTTCCGCAAGATAATAGGCTATAAGTGGTCGCTTTCGATTTTCGGGATATACAGAATTGCTATAGGCTTGCTGCTAGTTACATTTATCCTCTAAAATCTCCCATGCTAACAATTGTTTTAGACAATATTAGATCTGCATTTAATGTTGGTTCAGTTCTACGCACAGCAGAGTGCGCTGGTGCTGCGGAAGTGATTACTACGGGCTACACTCCTAACGCTCAGCACCCAAAGGTAATTAAAACCGCTCTTGGAGCCGAAGAAATAGTAAATTCAAGAACATTCAAGACTCTACAGGAAGCAATCGACAACCTATCTAAAGAAGGAAACAGCATATACGGAATCGAAATTAGCGAAAACTCTACTTCTTTGTGGGAAAAATCTCTACCTGAAATTCCCACTGCAATAATATTTGGTAATGAAATTGATGGAGTACAAGAAGTTGTACTATTCAGAAACGGAATAGAAATGCTTCATATCCCTCAGTTCGGGGAGAAGGAGTCACTGAATGTTGCCAACGCTTCTGCAATTGCCATTTACGACATTACGAAGCGCTGGCGAACAAACTAGATTGCTCGATTACTTTACCTGAATGTACTGAGGATCTTCGAAAAAGTCGTCTACTTCCAGATATAACTCTTCCTCAGATTTTGTACCATCTGAAACATATATGATTGTTCCAGAACGTTTCTCCCCAGGCTCATAGGTGCCATCTACGGCTACATCATCTAGATTAAGCCAGTCTAAGCTAAATTCTTCGTCTTCCTCGTTTAACAACCCTAAGCTTAGGAGTACCGAGAAAACCTCCCCAGTCTCACTATTGTTGGTAACAGTAAGGTCGATCCGTAGGTCATCTTCAACTTTTTCGAATCCTGTTGCAGTAACTGTAAAGTCCCCAACCGTAACAGATTCATCTAGATCAGACACTTGGCCAGAATCCGAACCGTTGCCAGCGTCTCTATCTGGATCGCTCCCAGAGTCTCCATCTGAATCGTTGCTATTACTCCCGTCCGCGTTTTCATTCTGGTCGCCATTATCGATAACTTCTACTACAGTATCTCCTTCATCCGTTTCGAGCAAAGCAAACCCTACAAAGCACGCGCTAAGTAGACAGCAACAGATTACGATAACGCCAATCACGATCGCGATAACTGTACTGCTACTATTAGACTTTCTAACAGTAGGTTCAACTTCTTTATTTTCTTCAGCCACAACAAAATGTTTATAAATTATCTAACTAACAATAACAAGGATAAAAATAAAATCATAGTCTATAATTGCATATGTTACGTGTAATATCTGGGTCGAAAAAGGGCAAGAAGTTGTTGGTCCCAGAAGGTGAAACACGCGCGGTCACCGATAGGATCAAAACTATAGTCTTCGATTGGATCCAATTCGAACTCGGGGGAAAGAAAATCCTAGATCTTTACGCAGGAAGTGGAGCGTATGGCATAGAAGCTTTAAGTAGAGGTGCAGATTCGTGTATTTTTGTTGATTATGGCGAAAATGCTATTACTGCGATCGAGAAAAATCTTAGAGAGACAGATTTGCATAGACAGGCAAAGACTCTAAAGGGAAGAATTCCAAATGTATTGGAAGTGCAAGAGATTAGTAAGATGACATTTGATATTGCCTTTATCGACCCACCTTTTAAGAAACTAGGCGAGTTCGACATAGAAGAAATTATGAGAAGAATCAAATTTGCTGAAGAAAATATTGTAATCTTGAGGATTCCAGCAAACGAGATAATAGATCTAGCATGCTTTGAGCTAATCAAACAGAAAAAAATTGGAAAATCTATGTTATTTCTGCTCAGAAAGGTTGCCAAATAAGGACAATTGCGCGTATAATTAGCCCATGGCTGTTCCAAAAAGAAAACACAGTAAGCGCAGAACAAGAATCCGTCGTGCGAACGACGGCTTAAAAGCTATTGCTGTTGCAAAGTGCAGTAATTGCGGAGCAAGTCGAAGACCACATACAGCATGCTTAGAATGTGGTAAATACAAAGGCAAGCAGGTGCTAAAAATTAGCTAGTACTTCAGTGAACGACGACACAGCTGCCGCTAAAGAATCACATATAGACAATAGGCACCTTTTCAGACAACTATTGGTGCAAAGGCTATACAAAGAAGACTATATTCAGACCAACAAGCTCAAAAAAGACAAAGAAGTAGTAGCAGATGAGCCAGATTTCCTAGAAGATCTAGAACTAGAGCATCTTAGCGGGAAGCTAAACAGAAAGCTAAGAAGGCACCTACAAGACGCAGACGATATTATCGAAGGTATACGCTCTTCTCAAAATGAGATTGACACTTGGATACAAGAGCTCGCACCCGAGTGGCCATTAGACAAAATTAATCCTGTAGATCTAGAGATAATGCGACTAGCAATTTACGAGGGTTTTATCGGCAAGCTGATCCCAGCAAGAGTAGCTATAGACGAAGCTATCGAGCTGGCACGAGACTTTGGTACCGAATCGGACGTTAAGTTTGTGAGCGGAGTTTTGGGAAATCTGTATAATAAAGACGAATTTAAAGAAAGCAAAGAAGAAGATGAAGACTCTAAAATATGAATTTAAAGATAAAGAGTTAATTAGAAGAGCTCTAACCCACCGCTCAGCACTAAACGAGCGCTCATTAGAACTAGAAAAACACAACGAACGACTAGAGTTTTTAGGAGACGCAGTTTTAGAGCTCATAATTACTGAATACCTTTTCGAACACTATCCAGAAAGGCCAGAAGGTGAACTTACCAGCTTTCGCGCCGCTGTAGTGAGAACAGAAAGCCTTGCTGAAACGGCAAGTAAACTTGGGTTTGGTGTACATCTTATAATGAGCCGTGGAGAAGAAGCAACAGGAGGACGAGAAAGACCTTACATACTAGCAAACGCTTTCGAGGCAGTTTTGGGAGCGATGTACCTAGATGGAGGGTACGATGCTTGCAAACAGTTTGTAGAACGCGAGTTAGCCCCAAAACTGCCAGATATTGTCGAGAAAAGACTAGACATAGATCCAAAATCAAAGTTACAAGAGCTAGCACAAGAAAAGTATAAAATTACCCCGACATACGAAGTAATGAAAGAGTATGGTCCGGATCACGACAAGATTTTTACAATGCAAGCTAAGCTAGGAGAAAAGGTTTTGGCACAAGGTGAAGGGAAAAGCAAACAGGAAGCTGAACAAGCAGCAGCTGCTAAGGCATTCGAAAAAATTATGCTATAATCACGACATGGTTAAACTAAGACTTACGAGAACAGGAAAAAAACACGAGCCACACTACAGGCTTATCGCAATTTCCGCTAGGACAAAAAGAGACGGAGAAGCAATCGAATATCTTGGGTATTACAATCCAAGATCTAACCCTTCAACAGTTGACTTCAATATAGAAAGGGTAAAGTACTGGCTATCTGTCGGCGCTCAACCTACAGAGACTGTTAAAGGACTTCTTGTTAAAGAAAAAGTACTAAAAGCAGACAAGCTCATCCCTAGAAAGAAAGCTGAAGCAAAAGATACAGCTACAGATAAAGAAAAAACTAATGCTGAAACTAACAGTAAAGAATAAGAAATTATAATGAACGGCTTTAATAAGGAAGATTTCGACAAAGTATTAAAAGATTTCTATGGAGAAGAAGTTAATATTTCATACGATATAGACGAGAATACAATCAAATTCAGAGCAGAGGAAGAGGAAAGAGCAATGCTAATAGGTAGAAACGGCCGGAATATTAATTCAGTACGCGAGTTAGTCCGCACCTACAACAGAATTCATAGCAGCGACTATCAGGTCGAAGTTGTAGAGTAGCAGTAAAGCCTCAACAAACCAGAACTTTCCTAGATCTGGATAGGCAAAATTATATGTATCCCAAATTCTGCCTTTTCGCGACAAGCCTTTCATATTCACGCGAGATATCCGCAAACAGATTTGCAGAAAGAAGAAGACTCATAAACATCGACATTGCAGCTAGCCAAGAGTCTGTACGACCGAGCAATGCATCGAAGAGGATATATATAGAAACAAGCCAAAGATAAAACATCCAGACAAATATTCTCGCATGCATCAATGCACTTTTTTGTAAGATCCCATTTAATCTAAGCTGCATGATCATGCGAAGAACCCTTGTATTAACTAGAGATTTTTTGCGCAGACCCTGAATTAACAATAAAAATGCAGCTCCTAAGAAAATTAACAAGAACATAAACAAATTTGAGTATGTAGAAACAGCACCAAGGTCGCGACCATAGACTATAGGTGTAACAGAAATAAAACTATTGCTAAACTCACCAATACCCCAATCGATCCCCAAGAAATAAAAAGAGATATATAAACCAACCGTTTTTCCCAAGATAGTAAGGGAAAATGGAAGTAGTGAGTAGTCAATTAGCTTGACTAGCTTATCGTCCATAATTTAATTTGCAGACGCTACCTTGTTTGCCCAACTTGCCTTCAAGCGGGCAGCCTTGTTCTGAGAGAGGACTCCCACAGACTTTTTGGCAGCTTTATCTACTCGTTTGTAAAACTTATCAAGTAATTGATTCAGCTTAGCCTTTTTTTCGCCAGAGTTCAACGCTTTTTCTAGCTCACGTCTTGCATCTCGTATATTACTACGGACCTGATCATTTACCAGCTTTCGCCTTTTTTGTACTCTTACCGCTTTTTTTGCAGAACTTGTATTTGCCATAATTAGACTTCAGATTTTACTATATATGTATGTCAGATAGCAATCATTTAGATTCACTCCCAAATCTAAGGCAAGAATTGGAGCAGATGGGTATTAATAAGAGCCTAGAGAAAAACGAATCAACCCTAAAAAACCTTACTCACGAAGCAAGCCAAGCTGATTTTTGGAAAGATACAGAGTATGCGCAACAAGTTAGCAGCGATATCAGCGAACTTGAAAAACAGATAAAGATAATAAGAGATCTGATCCAATTAGATGCTGATCTAAAAATGATCGAACAGGAGATAAACAACGGCAACGATGAATATATACCTGAACTAAAAACTTATGCGAAACAGTATGTAGAATTAGCGGAAAAGTTTAAGATTGCAAATCTATTAAATGGGCGCTTCGACAAAAACGATGCTTTGCTAAGTATATTTGCGGGACAAGGAGGAACAGAAGCTTGCGATTGGGCAGATATGATTCTTAGAATGTACACAAGATACTTCTCTGACGCAGGATATAAAATTGAAATTATAGACAAAAGTGATGCAAACGAAGCTGGAATCAACTCAGCTACATTAAAAATCTCTGGCGCATTTGCTTACGGTAAAGCTAAAGTAGAACACGGCACCCACAGACTTGTGAGACTATCGCCATTTAACTCACAAGGACTCAGACAAACATCGTTCGCAGGTGTCGAAGTCACTCCTTTTGTTCCTGCGACAAACAACGCTCAAAATTTCGAGATAAATCTAGACGACATTGAATTTAGTGCAGTCCGCTCTGGAGGAGCTGGGGGGCAAAATGTAAATAAAGTGGCAACAGCAGTTAGGATTAGACATAAACCAACAGGGATTCAAGTAAGCTGCAGCTCAGAACGTTCTCAACTTCAAAATAGAGAATCGGCCATGGAAATGCTCAAATCTAAGTTAGCTTATATGAGAGAACAAGAACGTCTAGAAAAAATTGCTAAAGAAAAGGGAGTAAAGTTCCAAGCCAGCTGGGGCAACCAGATCCGCAACTATGTCTTACATCCATACAAACTTGTAAAAGACACGCGCACAGGAGTTGAAACCGATAAGGTAGAGTCTGTTCTAAATGGTGACCTGGATAAATTCATTAATGCTGGTATTATTTATCTAGCATGATTCAATTTATCGGAGTCACAAAAACTTACCCGGCAAAGCCTAAGCCGATAACTGCACTAGACGAAGTCTCTTTTGAGATTAATCCTGGAGAGTTTGTCTTCCTTGTCGGGCATTCAGGCTCTGGGAAAACTACGATACTGAGGCAAATTATCCGAGAAGAAACCCCATCTAAAGGCAGAATCTTTTTCAACGACGACGATATCACCAGACTTAAACGAAACGGAGTTTATAAGCTACGTAGACAGATCGGTACTATTTTCCAAGACTACAAGTTGGTCGAAGATAAAACCGCTTACGAGAACGTAGCTTTCGCATTAGAGGCAGCTGGTGCAAATGGGAAACAAGTGCGAGAAACTGTACCCTACGTTTTAGATATTGTTAACTTAGCAGATCGGGCAGAATCGTTTCCCGCAGAGCTTTCTGGTGGGGAAAAACAACGAGTTGCAATCGCAAGAGCAATTGTAAATAACCCTAAACTGTTAATCGCAGATGAACCTACTGGAAATCTAGACCCCGATTCTGCTTGGGATGTAGTTCAAGTTCTAGATAAAATCAACAAATGGGGCACGACAATAATCATGTCTACTCACGGCACAGACATCGTAGACTCACTAAGGAAACGTGTGATTAAGCTAGAAAAGGGTAAACTAGTGCGG
>JBMCLZ010000025.1:0-8857 GCA_048615025.1 Candidatus Dojkabacteria bacterium
GTGGGAGACGCATTCCCCTTGCATGGTTAGGTTTAGCTGCGTTTGCATGCCGCGCGCGGAAAGTAGGGCAGCGGTGAACTTCTCGAATGGGTAGCCGCTTGGTCCAAGCTCGATAATAGCGCGCCTTAGGTTGTAGCGCGCGGCAAGCGGGCGCTTATTCTCCTGTTTTAGACGTTCAAATAAGCGCTGATGAATTCTATCTGTGGAAGGGAAGTCTTCTGGGTGAGAAGCTATCTCTGCAGTGAGGGTCGTAGCTATCGACTCTTCTGCACCAGCTGCAACCAACGAAGAACGTATCTTCTCCGGATTAAATTCTTCGCTCTCTCCCGAAGTTTTTTGAATTCGTGTTACCATAGAACATAATCTAGCATAAATATCTAGTTATGGACGATCAAGCTGGAATTCAGGTTATAAGTGACGCAAATCCCCAAAATTCAGATGAACCTAGTGGAATAGAGCAGAAAAAGACGGAAATAATTGAAATCTTAGCTCAGGTTGGAAAAACTTTGCATCAGACCTACAGTGAAGAGAATCAAAACACAGCAAGCGGCTTCATCGATGCACAAAATATGTTACAGCAGCTCAAATCCGACCTCCAACTTCACGATTTACTATGGACTCACCCTGCTACAGAGGCCGGGCTCGTAGATTTGATCAATTATTTAGAGGAAAAGTTAGAGAAACGGACAAAGGCTGTAGATAAAAACGCCTATAATATGTAGCAATTTCTGTGCTATAATCTAACTTAGAAAGGGGTTTGTGTCTTGTTTCGTTATGGCTGCTAGAAATTATGTGCTATAGCGGGGCAAAAATCAAAGCGCAGATCGAATTTTTCTAATGGCAAAAAGAAGTAAAAAACAGGTTAGGGTTGCACCTAATGTCGAGCCGGATACAAAAGCACAATCAGAGCTTTCTCAATTCCTAGAATCTATAGAAAATCCCCCAAAAACCTTCGAAAGAGGGCAGATAGTTACTGGAGAAGTCGTTGCGATTACTAAAGGTGAAATGCTGGTGGATGTTGGTGGTAGGGCTGAAGGAGTTGTTGCAGGTAGCGAGATGAAGCTTGAAGGTGAAAAGCTTGTCCGTGAACCGGGAGACGAGGTTCTGGTCTACGTAATACGTGGTGAAAACGATAAAGGGCAGATTGAGTTATCTGTTAAGCGTACAGGTACCGCGCGTAAGTGGTATGAGCTAAAAGTAGCGCAGGACCGAGATGAGTCGGTCATGGTAAAAGCTAGTGAAGCAAATACCGGAGGACTTATCGTCGATATCGGGGGTGGGCTTAGAGGCTTTATCCCTACTTCTCAGTTAGACTCGAGTAGAATCCAGACGCAGAGTTATGCAGATAAGGATCAGGCTACCCAAGAGATGCAAACTAAACTTGCAGAACTAATTGGAGAGCAGATCGAGGTAAAGATTATCGAAATCGATCGCGAGAAGAATCGCGTAATCTTCTCTGAGAAATTAGTGACAAGTGGGGCAGATCTAGAGCAACGTGCAGAAACCTTGGCTAGTGCTAAGGTCGGTAACGAGCTAGACGCAGAAGTCACTGGGATCGCACCTTTCGGCTTATTTGTAAATGCAGAAGGCCTTGAGGGCTTAGTTCACCTATCCGAAATATCTTGGGACAAAGTGTCCGATCCTGCAGACTTTTACAAAGTTGGTGACAAGGTAAAAGTGCAGATTATTGGCATCCAAGACGATGGAAAGCGTGTCGCATATTCGATTAAACGCACAGAAGAAGACCCTTGGGACAAACTTGTCTCTGGCTACTCTGTAGGCGACATAGTAGATGCAGAAGTTACAAAGGTCGTTGACTACGGCGCATTTGTCCGTCTAGGCGAGGCTCTGAACGGTTTGGTGCATATCTCTGAGTTGAGTGATAAGCTGGTAAGAGATCCACGCGATATCTTGCGAGAAGGCGACAGCGTTAAGCTGAAGATTATCTCGGTTTCACGTGAAGATAGACACCTTGGTTTGTCTCTAAAGCAAGCTCAGCAGGAAGATCCAGACGAAAAAGTCGAAATCAAGTTCGATAAAAAGTCTGAAGATTCTGACATAGCGCCAGAAATGGAAAGTCTGCAAAAGTATCTCGAATAGATTAACTATCTTGAGTTAGGGTATATAGGATGCCGCAGATGCGGCATCCTATATATATTTAGCAAAAGAGGGTCTAGTCTGCTAAAATATCTCCTATGGGAAAACGAAATGGAGCTACACTAGATGAGTCACAGATATTAGATCGTTTCTCTGATAATGCTCGCAGAGCAGTTATACGATCTTACGACCTTGCAAGAAAGCAGCTTGGGAACAGCGCGAAAGAGCTGAGTCCTTCACATTTGTTTGCTGCACTTTTGCTCGAAAAAAACACTTTGGCAGCAAAAGTGCTAGCAAAACTTAATCTGGATCTAGAAAAAACTGCCCAGGCAATACTGGGAGACTTAGGGGTCGCCAAAGACTCAGTTTTTCCGAATAAGAGTTTTCGCAAGATTATAGGCGAGTCTTTCGTTGAGGCAGCTCGAATGGGGCATGTGTATGTTGGGACAGAGCACATATTGCTTGCCCTCATGCGCGATCAGGAGTTACCTTTTATAAGAGAGTTCCTAAGCTCCCAAATTAATTATGAGCGGGTCTTAGAAGAGATAAACCAGATGGGAACCTATCATACAGGGATGTTTCGTAAGGGTGGGTTGAACTCTACAGGACTTCCAAATAATTTAGACGAGAACCGCTCTGAATCAGTCCTAGAACACTTTGGGCGATTTATGAACGATATGGCCAAAGAGGGTGAATATTTACCCATCCTGGGTAGAGAGCCTGAAATAGAGCGTGTGGTAAATATTTTAAGCCGTAAAACTAAAAATAATCCTATTCTTGTCGGTGAGCCTGGCGTTGGCAAGACAGCAATTGTAGAGGGTCTTGTACAACGTATAGTATCGGGGCAGATCGGGGCAAATCTAAAAGATTTGGAAGTGATTCAGTTGGATATAGCTGGGATAATCGCAGGTGCGAAGATGCGCGGGGACATCGAGGAAAGGTTGCTGGCGATTATGGAAGAAGCAGAATCAGATCCGAACACGATACTTTTTATCGACGAGATTCATACGCTAGTAGGGATGAGTGGGCATCAGAGCGGTGCTGATATTATAAATATGATCAAGCCATACCTCACAAGCGGCAAACTCCAGCTAATCGGGGCAACAACTTACGACGAGTACCGCAGGTACTTTGAGGACGAAGGTGCGCTAGCAAGAAGGTTCCAGCCGGTATTCGTTGAGGAGCTGGAAAAAGAGGCGGCTTTGCAGGTACTAAAATTCTTAAAGCCAAACTTCGAGCAGTACCACTTAGTAACGATCGAGGATGCAGCCCTCAAAGCCGCAATAGAACTATCCTCTAGATATGTGGGCGACCGCTACCTCCCAGACAAGGCGATAGATCTTATCGATGAAGCAGCGGCGAAAAAGAAGATTATGCGCGGAAGGAAGTCCACGAAGGCACACAAATTAAGATCAGATAAGGAGCAAGTTGCAGACCTCAAGGAGGATGCTCTCGAAAGAGGGGACCTCAAAATGGCAGGAGAACTGCGTAATCGCGAGTTAAGCATACAGAAAAATATAGCTGAAGAATCACAAAAGCAGCTTAAAAAATCCACAAAGTTCCGCGTGGGTACAGAAGATATACGAGCTGTGGTCTCGCAGTGGACTAAAATTCCAGTAAATTCGCTGAGTGCAGCAGAATTGAAGACAGTAAGTAATATTAAAACAGAATTAAAAAAGCAGATAATCGGACAGTTGGAAGCAGCAGATTCTCTTAGTGCATCTTTGCAAAGGGCCAAGTTAGGTCTCGCAGACGAGCACAGACCGTTAGGTTCCTTTCTGTTTTTGGGTCCTACGGGTGTTGGGAAGACAGAAACAGCAAAAGTTATCGCAAGACACATGTTTGGCTCGGAGGAAAATCTTATTCAGATAAATATGAGCGAATACATGGAGCAGCATACAATTTCTAAAATAATTGGTGCTCCTCCAGGCTATGTTGGGTATTCAGATGGCAATCATTTAAGTGAGCAAGTGAGGAAGAATCCACACAGCGTTGTCTTATTCGACGAGATAGAAAAGGCCCACCCAGATTTACTAAATGTTTTGTTGCAGATTTTGGAAGAGGGGGAGTTGCAAGATGGAAAAGGGCGAAAGGTAAGCTTCAAGAACACGGTAGTAATTCTAACCTCAAACATTGGCGCCGAAGAAATCGCCCAAGACGATACCCTAGGATTCAACGTGCAGATCGAGAGTAGCGAAGACAAAGAAAGGGAGGAAGCCTACGAACAAATGAGAGAGCAAATTATGGGCGAGCTAAAAGATTACTTAAGGCCAGAATTGGTAAATCGCCTCGACGATATCATCGTCTTTAGAGGTCTGAATGAAGAAGATGCAAAGCAAATAGCTCAGTTGCAGCTGGAGCAGGTAGCACGAAGATTAGAAAAGCAGTTTATAATATTAGAAGTAACTGATGCAGTTAAGGGGAAAATTGGAGAAGAAGGATTTAGTACTGAGTATGGGGCGAGAAATATTAGAAGAAAAATACAAGAAGAGATCGAAAATAAGATTGCAGCTTTTATCTTGGAGAATTCTCTGGTAGAAAATATTGCCCAGCTAGAAAAAACCCAAGGCGAGAAGGGGGAACCGATAAGGTTGCAAGGAAAGATCAAAAACGGCGAGGTAGAGATTACTAGAAAAGACAAATAATGATTTGCGAAAATTGTGGCGCTAAACACCTGGGATGGCAAGGTCAATGTAGTGTTTGCGGAGAATGGGGGACTATAGTAAAGGAGGATATGATCGCTGAGATCTCTGCTGTAAAATCAAACTTTGGCAAGAGTAAAAAGAACTTAAAAGCCGTAAAACCAAAAAAACTTTCTCAGATCCCGAAAACTGATTCTCAAAAGATCCCCTCTGGGATTAGTGAGCTAGACAGAGCTTTAGGGGAAGGGCTTATGCCAGGTTCAGTTATATTGCTTACCGGAGAGCCAGGAATTGGAAAATCTACTTTGTTACTTCAGCTTGGGGCTAAGTGGAGTGTTAATAAGAACACAAAAGAAACTTTATACATTTCCGCGGAAGAGTCGCTGGGGCAAATTCGCTCTCGGGGGGACAGGATCGAAGGTTCTGGGGATGTAGATCTCTTAAATATTTATACGTTAGAGCAGATCGAGGCGAGTATCAGGGGCTCGGAAGCAGATCTGCTTGTTATAGATTCTATCCAGACGATCTATTCTCTTGAGGCGAGGGGGTTAGCTGGTGGTGTTTCGCAGGTAAAACATTGCGCAGCCCATCTGGTTGCACTCGCAAAATCCTTAAATAAGACCATGATTATTGTCGGTCATATTAACAAAGAGGGTACTATTGCTGGTCCTAAAATCTTAGAGCATTTAGTCGATGTTGTATTGAATTTTGCGGGTGAAAAGGACTCAAACCTGCGGTTGCTGCGTTCTCAGAAAAATCGTTTTGGTCCTACGGACGAAGTAGGGATATTCGCCATGGAAGAAAAAGGTCTGATTTCTGTAGCTAATCCAGGTGAATATTTCTTGGAGCAGAGTGGGGGAGAGGGCAAAAGGGTCGGCGTTGCTAAGTCCATGATTATGGAGGGACAAAGGCCTTTAGTGATCGAGGTTCAATCCTTAGCAGTTCCAACTAGTTTTGCTTACCCGAAGCGTGTGTCAGAAGGGGTGTCTGTGTCTAAGCTACAACTGATTATCGCTGTGATGAGCAAGTATCTTAAGTTAAAGTTAAACGAGTATGATGTCTATGTAAAAGTTTCTCAAGGGTTCAAAACCCAAGACCCTGCGATAGATTTGGGGCTTGCATTAAGCCTTTATTCGAGCGTGAAAAACATTCCCCATCCTTCAGAGCTTATCGCATATGGCGAGATATCCTTAACTGGGCAGGTACTGCCAGTAACGCAGGCGAGTAAACGTTCTAAAGAGAGTAGGGCACTTGGGTATAAAACTCTGCAGAGCTCTAAGCCTACCCAGCTTGCAAAATTCCTCTAATATTATAGGTTGACAATTTAAAATACTATAGGGTATAATTACTCAGTTCTTTAATAACAACTTGTTTGGGATTGGTAATTAGTAGCAGATCCCAGAGTCTGGTTCGCGTACTTCCACACCTTGCTTGCATCGTGGGGAACTTACTGGGCTCTCGGATCTGCTGCTATTATTGCTTGTTGCCACTCGATACTAGTTTCTTTGTGTCTATCTTCGGCTGTTCTCAACGAAATTATTATGGGGTCGGTCGGGGCAGTGCCGATCCCTTTTTTTTGTTCTTTTTTCTGGCGTTTTTGGCTCCCTCATAAAGTTGACACTCCTGTGTACTCCTGTGTACTATTTAATATGGTAAGCGATAAACCTGGTAGAAAACAGTTAAAAATTGGTAATAATAAAGAACTGCAGGAGTTACTAGAAAAATATGCTTCTGAAATTAATCGCCCAGCTTCTACTGCAGCCCGAATGTTAATTGCCAAATCATTAAATGAGTATTATTTTGCCTCCACTAAGGAAGACAAGGCTAGTACCTCGCAGGAGCAAGATCAGGAAAGCGTGATTACACTCGGCGATATCCTAACAGAGAAGAGCCAGGCTGAAGCTGAAGCAGATCCTGCAGTCAGCAGCAGTAGCAATGCCAGTAATATAAATGCCAGCAGTAGCTATGTAAAGAGCGACAATGCTAGAAGCAGCAATGGTCAAGGCAGCGCCAATAGGGGAGTTAGTATTGTAATCCACAACTATAACTAAAGGGCTGGACTAACTTCCTTTGCTCTTAGAAAAGGGTTGTCTGCTTGGTTCTACTAGAAATCTACTAAGAGACTTCCGTCCGATTATAGCCTTGTAATTTAGTTTTGAGCGGTCATATGCATTGGCATATGTTCTGTACTTGTATCCTCCCAGTTCTAGCTCGATTTCCAGAACAAGCCTTATTGTTGTGCCATGCGAAGAGGAAATACTTTGGCAGTAAACGTCGAATTCGTGCTCATGCTGAAATGTTTCGAGTTGCTTATTGATTAATTCTGCTGCTTCTCGTGCTTCTTTTTTGCTTTCAAACTGTTCAGGGATATTTAGTTCCTGTTTAAGGGCTGCAAAATTGTCTAGGTATTCGTCGTAGCCCAGTTTGCGCATTACGTTTTCGTCTATAGAAGTCGAGTCTGCTCCGGTGTCGATCTTCGCTTTAGTTTTATACTGCTTGCGGCGATCTTCGAGGTAACTAAACTGTACGTCTTCGTATAGGCCGATTAGGGTTTTACCTGAGATTCTTTCAATGTCTTCTTCGATCGAACCTCCGAATAGGTCTTTCGATAGCCTTATTCCTTTTTCTATCGATTGCACTCTAATGCCTCGTGCTTTGCGAAGTCGCCAGCGCATACCGTCGTCGTTTGCTAGTTGTATCGAAAGACCAGGTCTAGCATTTATTTCGATTACCATCGGACCTTTGTCGCGATCGATAAGAAAGTCTATACCAGCAAATTTGAGTCCAGACTCTCTTTGCGCTGCAATAGCGTAGTATAAGATACGATTCCAGAAAGGGATCTTAAGACCAGATACGCTGAGTTTTGTGCCAGGGATGCGTTCTATTTGGATGCTTTTCCCGATGATCCCAGTAGTCGTAACGCCACTTGAGATGTCGATCCCAGCGCCAATGGCACCCATAGCTAAATTTCCTTTGCCTTCACTTGCCCTTGTTGGGAGTCTAAGCATGCCCATCACAGGTACGGAATCAAATACTACAACTCGAATATCTGGAACCCCTTTGTAAGCATAATATTTAAAGCCCTTATGCATCCGGACACGCTCTTCAAAGAAAACAGAATCTGATTCTCCGTGTAATGAATATTTCCCATCTATGATGTCTCCTGCAAGTGCCTGGATTTTCTGCAGTGAGTATCTACTTCCGTCTGCTTTGATCCAGTTGCCCTCATTGTCTCTATTAAAAAAAATCTCAATGCCTCCTCCTTCTAATCCTCTTACAGGTTTGATTACAAAAGAGCGGGGGAGTGATTCCCAGTCGAAGCTATATAGATCAGTATGATTCCTAATTGCCCCAATTAGTTCTGGGTTAGGGATATCAGCGGCGTTTAGAACCCTTTTGGTGATCAGTTTGTTGTCTGCAATATTCTTCGACTTTTTGCTATTGTAGCGGGAGATGTAGCTTAGGTTTCTTTCGTTCATACCCAGAACAATTCGCCTGTTCTGCCACATTCGCAATACTCCCATAATTAGTTTTCGTCACGTTCTTTATTTAACACCTGGCGAAAGCGAACAAACTCGCGAAATCTTAACCCTCTGTATTTCCCAACTACATAGTTAATCAAGAGCACCAAGAGGACAAGATATGGATATTTAAGCAAAATATTCTGGAAATCATGCCAAGAAATGAGCAAGAAGCAGAAAAATGCCAGCCCCACGGTTTCTAAAGTCATTATTAGGGCCACACGGAGCTTTTTCTTAAATAGGATTGCCGTAAATTGTTCGGCAACGCTAACAAGCATAACAAGCGCAAGCGCATTAGTGCTGGTAAAACCATTGCGCCCAAAGATGTCTCCAAGTACTAGTACGCCAAGTAGAGCTGCAGCCACCAGAGAAAGGTTAATCGATATCTTTGGGAAATAGTGCATTCTCGAACCTCTCGTAAGAAGGGTGCCAAGAACCGTAGTTGCTACTACAGTAATCAGAAATGCTAGTCCATAACGCACTCCATCCCAAATGTTTGGAAGCATTTGACCTTCTTCACGAAGCCCAAGAGCGTAAAGGGAGAAAGTAAGCACAATAGGAGCGTAAATCCCTAAAGATTTTACACCAACTATATGT